>CANPET010000025.1 GCA_947573465.1 uncultured Eubacterium sp. | reverse complement strand
GCATTCTTATTTTGATAGAAATTTGAAATTTTGAATCTGTTTTTATATAAAAACACTTTTATTCGACATCTAATAAGCAATGCATAATAAGAGAAAGGCAGCCCCAGAATTAGTTTTCTAAATTCTGAGGCTGCCTTTCTCTTATTATGTATTTTTCATTCCATTCTCAACCTAATAATATTAAAACTTTTTAACATCCGCATCACTTCTGGTGTGTCCATTTTCTAGGATATCTTCCTCTTATCGTGTCCAGATTACAGAGTATCTTTATTAACCCTCTTTTAAATACTTTATTACCTCTACATTTAATACCTCTTTAGCAAAAATATAATTTGTAAAAATCACCATCGAAATACACATTATCAAAAAAACTACTATTGAACTATCTGACATGTAAATTGTTACTTCTCTATTATGAAAATAATAATTCCATAATTTATAACCACAACTTATTATTAAATTAATATAAGAAGATATTATTAAAGATAGCCCTGTAACTATTCCACTTTCTATAATAAATTGAAAAATAATATCTCTTTTCTTCGCTCCGATTGTTCTTTGTACACCAATTTCATATTTTCTTTTTTCCAATGTATTGGCTGCAATACTCTGTATATTAATGCCTAATAACACATAAAGGATAACAATTAATATACATTCCATTATTCTTGTATTTTTGATTTCTTCATTTATGCTATTCTTCCACAAAATAGGAGCATTATATTCAATATTATACATATTTAATAAATTCATTATTCTTTCTTGACTTTTAGTATAAATAATAGTAGCTGTATTTTCTATATAAAAATCAATATCTTCTGATTTTTTAATTATTACAGATGTCCTTCCTTGATATTCTCCTGACTCTTTATCATACACTATTTCGTTTGTATCATAATCAGAATCTCTACCTTCTAAATCAAAATATCCTTTTATTTTATATCTTTTTATTACTTGCTTTCCCTTTTTTAATTTTATTGGTAACTCTATATATTTCAAATCTTTATATATATCAAAAAACTCTCTGTATACATAAATTTCATCGTCTCCTAAATTAAAAATATCATCTTTCCCATTAATATTTACATACGATGTATCATCCAAATATAAATGCTTTAAATTTGATGGTATAGCATATATTTCAAAATCAATTTCGTTTTTTCTTATCCCCTGCATATAATAATCGTATGAAACTGCTGCACTATTTTTATCTATTTCCTTTTTTATTGATAGCATTTGTTTTTCATTAGGATTAGATATTGTAATCAATTCTTCTGGTTTCGATATTATTTCTTTATTGTCGTTAAAAATTTTTCCATCAAAATATAACATCATTCCTAAAGAAAATGCAAAGGAAAGAGTCAATACAACAACCAAATTAACATATAACCTCTTATTTTTTTTTAACATCATTATACTATGTTTTAGTATTTTTTTAGTTTTCATATAGTATTCCCTTACTCAGAATATATTTACTTTTACCTTTCTCTGCCAATTCTTCATCATGTGTAACAATAAGGATTGCTCTACCTCTATTATATTCTCTTTTAAGAATGTTAAATACATTCCATTTGTTCTCCTTGTCCAAATTTCCAGTAGGCTCATCTGCTATAATCAAACTTGGATTATTAATAAGACTTCTTGCAACCGCAACCCTTTGTTTCTCTCCACCACTTAACACATATACAGGTTTTTTTATGATTTCTTTCAACCCTAATTCCTCAATCAATTTATCATAATACATTTTGTCAACATTAACATTCGAATAAATTGAAGGGAGGATAATATTTTCTTCGCAAGTTAAACTAGATATTAGATTATATGATTGAAAGATAATCCCTATAAACTCTCTACGTAAATCAACATAATCCTTTTTTCTCATAATATTCTCTCCATTAAATCTAAATTTTCCTGTAGAATATGATTCAATTAAACTTACAATATTGAGTAATGTTGATTTTCCTGCTCCTGATTTCCCTAATATCGAAATAAAACTATCATTTTTTATATTTAAATTAATATTTTTTAATATTTGTCTATCTCCAAAATTTTTTGTTATATTACACAATTTTATATCAATATTTTTTATATCGCCCATATCTTTCTTCCAATTCTTTTACAATCATTTAGCATCTTTATTCAGATTTTGAACCAATATATTCTGAAAATCCACCATCACAAAACTCACCTTCCTCTAAGCCTGTAACACATATTATCCCATCACTTTCAAATCCAACATCCACTTGTTGTTCATATTGAAACACTCCATGTGAATCTACTATTCTTACATAATAGTTTCCATTTTTATTTACAACACATTTTTTATTAACCGTTAGAACATTTTTAAAAGCGTTTCCAGTATACAATCTCATTTTATTTCGTTTCTGTCCACATTTCCCTATTACATTTTCTATTTTAAATCGAATTGTGACTTTTCCATCATTAACTTTATTTGATATTGAACAAATTTCTAATTTATTTCCACTTCTATCATAAAGGCTTTCATTGAAATATCTTACTTTCTCTTCTGATACTTGTGTTTCCCACATGATATTTTCAAAGGTTTTTAAAACAATGTAATTACTTTCAATTTTTTTAACAATTCCATTCTTTTGTCCTTTGATTGAAACACCATTACAATATCCAATTGTTTGGCTCTTTTTTATTTCTTCTCCTTCATCTACAATCCATATTGTATTACCGTTTGTTGGAATTGCAATCGTATCGTCCAGTATTGCGGTTGCATTAACTACAATATTCTCACGAACATCTTTTTGCTCTACTTGAAATATTTCACCATAGGCATAGTCAACAAACTCCATTTTAGGCGTTTGATATTTCTTTATTTCTTCATTTGATACCAATATAACTGTTACAATGGGTATCAAATAAATAATAACCCCAATAATTGCTAAAAAGATTTTATTTTTCATTTTACAAATTTGCTCCTAAATATACACATAATTCATATCCGGTTAATAATGAATCAAAATTAACTTCCCAATAAGTACAATAATTCTTATTTTTATATTCGTATTCGATAATAACATACTCGTTTCCTTGGAATTCATAATGTTTCTTTATTTCCGAATTAGTAATATTAAGGTTCACTCCAACCGTTGAGCCTTTCTGTATATCCATTTTCTCGCCATTCCATTCCTGCTCAACAGAATAATCTGAATTTTCAATTGTAAAACTGCATTTATCAATTTTGTGTCTAGTATTAAGTAACCGAATATCCTTTATCGTTATTCTCTCTTTGGTTTTAAAAACTTGTGGGTCCGTATAATTTTCAATTCCATCATTATTTTTCTGAACCTTTACTTCAGATGACGCAATGGTCATCATATTAATTCCCTTTTCACCATTGACTAACTCACTATCACTATAAATTTCTATATTTCCAACATTTATGCTATATGTTTTATTATTATATTTTACATCAATCAAATCTATTTTAGTATCATCATATATTTGAGTTATAGTAACATAAACTCTATAATGTAATATTTTTTTTATTTTTCTTTTCTTAAATTCTTCTTCATATTTTTGAAGCTTATATTCATAATTAGAGTAATCATCTTTTTTTAATCTTTCAACTTCTTCACTTTTTCCAATATATTTAAGATATACATTGAAATCCATTACTTCATTCTCTATCTGTTCTATACTATATTTATAAGAAACTCCTGCATCCACTTTAACAGACAGTTTTTCTTTATCTATGTTCTTTGTAGTAACTACATCCACATAAAACTGTCTTTGCTTCGAGATTTCATCATAAATTTTAAAATGAGCATTAGGACTAAATACTATTATTTCTTCTTCACTTAATCCTTCCATCACATTTAATTCTTTTTGCTTTGTAACATTATCATTAACGCATCCAGTATTAAAAGTAATAACTATTATGCATAATAAAAAGGTTCTGATTACTTTTTTTCTCATATAAATTTTCACACCATAAATAACTTTTATGGCGCTTCCTTTCTTCATAATAACTACTTATTACACAGGTAATTTACTTGCCCCTATAAGGGACAAGTAATGTCATATTTTTTAAACATGATTGATAATCACCTATTTCTTACTGTCAGTCAGCATATCTCACTAATTTTTTATACTGACCATTTTTTATTGGTGTGTACTTTGAGGTTCGAATAATAGCATTACCATACGTTCGGCTATCCTTGAGTCTCTTTTTCAATTTTAATGTTTCAACCTTTCCCGGATACCAAACCTCAATTCGATATTTTCCTGACCTCTCCTTCTTCAATGTATATGAAACCGATGTTGAAACAGTATATGAACACGATTGCGTCACACCTAATTTAACTTCCAATTTATCAATAAAATCAAATCCTGCCGTTACGTCTACAGATGCCGATGTGGAAGTTGTTTTTGCTTCTTCTACTCCAATTGTTGTAGTTGTTCCTTTTTTGTGTGCAGCTTGACTGCTATAAATAGGTCGCTTTGTTAAAGGTTCTTCCGATGTTGTCAATGTAGCTCGATATGTATATTTCCCTTTGGTTTTCTCAATAGTAATTGATTGTGCACTCACAACTCTACAATTAATTGCTATGCAAGACATCACCAATAAACATATAATTCCTGATTTTTTCATTTTTTGCTCCTCTTCAATTATTTTTTATTCAAAGCTTTGAAACGGAATTGAGTATACCAACCCTTTCTACACTCGTCAACCCCTTTGCCACAAACATATGAAAAAACGACGCGAACGTCGTTTTTTCTACATTGATGCATACTTTTTCTTTGTTGCAATATACTTCTTTTTTGTTTCCACAAACTTTCTTGCACTAATACAAGCTTTCTGATTATTTGAAAAAAATACGAACTCTTTATTCATATAATCCGCAGCATTTAAATTAATCAAAAACGATTTATGACATCTAAAAAATCCATACCCTTCCAATTCACTCTCTAACTCTCCAAGCTTTTCATTGCTTATATAACACTTATCTACTGTATATATTTTAGAACCTTTTCCCCTTGCTTCTATATAAAAAATATCCTTTACAGATATATTCTTTATAACTTCCCCCTCTCTTATAGTCATAAAATAATTCTTTTCATTCTCCATCTCTCTTATTTTTTCAAATGCCTCACCTAGTTCTTCATCCATTTTTGTCTTATCTACATACCGGAAAGCATCCACCAGATATCCTTTTCTCGCACATTCCAAATGTGTTGTCAGAATAATAATTGTACTTTCTGGAAATTGGATTTTATAATGCATTGCTGTATCAAATCCGTCCATTTCAGGCATTTCAATATCCATTAATACAATATCGTATTTTCTGTTTTTCTTCAAAAACGTAACTCCCGAGTCAAACTCTTCTATTTCATCTGATTCATATGTATACTTTCTGACTACTTCTGTTACTAAATCTCTCCATTTTTGCTCATCATCTACAATTGCAATTTTCATCCTTATTTATCCTCACCATTTTTCTTATAATCTAATACCACAGAAACGATAAATCTATCCTCCTTTATATCAATGTCCATTACCCCACGACATGCTTCAACACTATCTTCTACATTCTTTATTCCCCACCCATGGTACTCTTTATCTTCTTTCGTCGTCTGTAAATTATCTTTATTTACCCCAGTCTCTTTACAAAAATAATTACCTATTTCAATAATCATATCTTTTGAATTGTGCTGACATTCTATCCATATCTCTTTCTGCTCTGCTTTATCAGCTGCTTCCATTGCATTATTCAGCAGATTAAAAAATATTGTACATAAATGATATGCACTAATATGACATTCTGTCGGGAAATATCCTGATACCTTCATTTGTATCTTTCTTTCATTTGCTTCTGCCATGGCTTTACTCAATATTGCATTTACAATATCATTTCCAATATCTACGCTATTTCCAAGATGTTCAACTTTACCAATAATGTCATGTAAATATACTTCAAACTCTTGATTTTTTCCTTCTTTTTTTAATCTGTCCAAAAAATATAAATGCCCCATAATATCATGCCGGAATTTTTTTGTTTCTTTCTCTTTGTTTTTCAAATATTCATAATATTTTATCTGTTCTTCTAAACATTGTTTTATAATTTGTTCTTTTTCTTTATGCATATCTCTTGAAACTAATAGTAAAACAACAGCGCCCAACTGCACGAATACTCCAAAAACTGCTGCCGAATAAGAAATAATATATAATATCTTATTTCTATAAGCCATCTCTTCCAGCGTAACGCTTGCCATCAACGTTAACATCATTAAATCTGCAATAAGAACTCCTGTAAAGATCAGCCAATATCGTGTCTGTATCGTACTGATACCATTTCCTCTGAATTTTCTCAAACATATACCAACAATAAAAATAATCCACAGTGACAGGAGCACTGCTATAAGATTTTGCAGTAATACATTATGATAATTTACCACACTTCCAATGGTATCAATCATCAAAGTTGAAAGCATGTTTATCATCTCCACAATAATTAACACCCACAATGTACCTATTATCATCTTTTTAATGTCTTCTGAATAATAAATTATTACAATAACCTCTATAAACACCACCTGTATAAAAAGTACAATAACAGAATCCTTTACTTGATATATCAACAGCGATGCGAGTATGGATAACAATATTACTTTTATATTTTTGTATTTATCTTTTTTTGTTTTTTTCTGCAAATAAAGTCCACAGACTGCTAAAATCTCTATAACATATAAAATATCTGTAAGTGTACGACAAAATATATCCATACGCTTCTCCTCATCATTAGACCTTTTCCTCTATTATAGCACACTCCCTTTAAATTCCTAACTTATTTGCCTTTATCCTGCACACATATTTTATCTGTATCTCACTGGTATTGTCCGGATTTCCACAATACAGTCCTGCTGCCGACTCATAAAGCATATACATATATTTACCACTGCTAAGCGTTATTCCTTCAAGCATGGACGGCATTGTCAGTGTTTTTTTCGGTGTTCCCAACCCACCGGACTTACTTATTTTCTTTGTATATGTAATTAATGCCGAGTTGTTCAATCTTCCATAGGACTGAGAAAAAATAAACCTGCGATTTGTCTTGCTAATTTTTTTCACAACAAGTCCTTGCGTATTCGCTGGAACATAATAACTATATTTTCTGGTAAACGTCAATTTTTTCTTCTTTAACTTTACCTTATACCCCTGCATGGTCGCATATGATGTATTTGCACTCCGTCCTGCCCAGAAATACGTTCCATCAAACGCTGCAAAGTCTGCACTGCCTGATACCTGCACTCTGTAAGCAGGTTTTAATACCTTCCCGTGCTTTGCCTTTTTAATTTTACTATAATTATAAACTGCCAGATAATCATAAGATGAAATATTATTCAAACTTACCACTAATCTTCCTTTTACATTTGTTACTGCACCTACATGATCACGATATGGCAATACAATCGTCTTGGAATATTCCCCTGTACTTTTATTATATAATACTAAAACAGACCGTTTGGCTAAAGATTTATGATACATGGACACCACAAGGTATTTTCCAATTAAACAATTTCCCTGTGGAACAAAATCTGATAAATACTTCAATTTGTATTTTGTTTTATCTTTGGCATTTATCTTTTTTGTATAATCATTATATATCGCCTGATTTGCAGCCCTTCTCTTCTTTTCCGAATCCGTATAATCCCATTTTATTTTATTTGCTCTGGCATATGCCTTCCCTTTAGAATTTGCATATACTTTCAGCACAATAATTTTGTCTCCAGAAAAAGCCCCGCTACCAATACTTTTAATATTTTTATATAATGTAATCGATTTCAAACTAGTACAGTTTTTAAACACATACTTTCCAATAGCTGTTACGTTTTTGGACATTGTAAACTTTGTCATTGACTGACAGTTATTGAAGGCTGATGTATTTAACACAGTTACTGTACTTGGCAACGAAACTTTTTTTAATGAAATGCAATTATAAAATGCATATTTGCCAATACTTGTCACTTTCGTTGGTATTGTTACACTTTCCACACTTCCTGCATTCTTCAAAATATTATCTGGTATTTTGGTAATCCCTTTTTCAAAAACAACTGTTTTTACCGTACCGCTGCTTCCCAAAATCTGATTTCCATATGTGACTGTTTGAGGAATAGTAAGGGTTTCTAATGATGTACAAAGTCCAAAAGCTTTGTATCCAATCGTTCTTAATCCCTCCGGAAGACGAATCGTCTTTAAAGCAGTACACTCTCTAAAAGCATACTTTTCTATTTTTGTCAACTTACTTCCTTCTTCAAATGTTACAGTTTTTATGTACTGACACTTTTCAAAAACATTTGCCTTAATTGTCACAATTCTTGCCGGAATCATAAGGCTCGTTACTGTTTTATCCTTCTTATCACCAAGATATTCTACCAGTTCATCCTGCTTCACTTTATAAACACCATCAATAATCTCATAATCCGGTGTAGTTGGTTCTTCTGTAGTAGGGGGTTCCGTTGGTGGTTCCGTAGTCGGTTCCTCTGTGGTAGGCTGCTCTGTATTACCTTCTTCCGTTGTCTCTGTTTCAGAAGTCTGCTTCTCTGTTGTCATTTCTTCCTTTGTTGTAATTGGGACATCTGCTGTCTGCTCCTCTGCAACTCTTTCTCCCGCTTTCACAGTAATAGAAAATAATTTCAATCCCATTGCTGACTGTATTACTAAAGCAATTGCTAATACCACACATATTTTTTTCATCCATTTGTTTTTCATTCTTTATCTCCTATTCTCCTTAAAAATATAAGGTTGAAAGAAACTTCCAACCTTTCATATTTTTGTATTATATTGTAGAAAATTGATATAAATATATCTTACTCTTTTCCATCCCAGCAATATGTACAAAGTTTACACTTATCAATACCTACTGCATCTAACATATCATCTAATCTGTTAAATCTAAGAGATGTAAAGTTTAATTCTTTTCGAATCTCTTCAACCATCTTCTCATACTTCTCTGACTCAGGGTCCACATACTCCTGTAATACTTCATCTGTTACATTACCGTTTTCCAGTCTTGCGATTACACGACGTGTAATTAAATCCATCTCTGAAGTGGAGCGTGAAAAGTTCAAATACTTACATCCATATAACAATGGTGGACACGCCGGTCTGATATGCACTTCTTTTGCACCGCTCTTATATAAAAACTCTGTTGTTTCTCTCAACTGTGTTCCACGTACAATAGAATCATCAATTAATAACAGACTTTTATCTTTGATTAACTCTTCCACTGCCAACAGTTTCATCTTGGCAATTAAATCTCTCTTGCTCTGTACTGTCGGCATAAATGAACGAGGCCATGTTGGTGTATATTTGATAAATGGTCTGGAAAATGGTATCCCTGACTCATTGGCATAACCTACTGCATGAGCGATTCCCGAATCCGGAACGCCCGCCACAATATCAGGCTGTACATTATCACGCTGTGCCATCTTTGCTCCACAATTATATCGCATCTGTTCCACATTGACACCTTCATAAGAACTAGCCGGATATCCATAATAAACCCAAAGGAAAGTACAAATCTTCATATCACTGTTAGGGGCAGACAGTGTAATGCAGTTCTTCGGTGTCATAACCACAATCTCACCCGGTCCTAACTCTTTGTAATCTGTATATCCCAGATTTTTATAGGCAAAATTTTCAAAGCTTGCACAGAACGAACCATCTTTTCTTCCTATTATAATTGGTGTTCTTCCCTGCTTATCACGTGCTGCATAAATTCCATTTTCATTCATAAGCAATAAGGACAGTGAACCGTCAACTTTATCCAATGCATAATTGATACCATCTATCAGATTATCCTTCTGGTCGATTAATGTGGCAACTAATTCGGTAGCATTAATATCTCCACCACTCATTTCCTGGAAATGAGTATGTCCATGCTTATATAAGTCTTGTGTCAGCTCGTCCATGTTATTAATCTTACTAACTGTTGTAATGGCGTATGTACCATGAATGGAACGGATAATCAACGGCTGTGATTCATAATCAGAAATACATCCGATACCAAAATTTCCTTCCATCCCCTGAAAATCTTTATCAAACTTTGTTCTAAATGGAGAATTTTCTATATTATGAATTGCTCTGTCAAATCCCTTTTCTCCTAAAACTGCCATTCCACCACGTCTTGTTCCCAAGTGTGAATGATAATCTATTCCAAAAAACAAATCAAATACACAGTCTTCTTTTGATGCTACGCCAAAAAATCCACCCATAATTACCTCCTATTGCTTCTGTATGTTTCTTCTTGCTATTTTATTGTTAAATGTAAAATCTTTTCCGTTATATATATTAACGCTTTTTTAGGGGATTGACAATGGGAAATGTCAAAACTTTAATCATCTCATTCCAATCAGTTATATGCAAATAATCAAATAAAATTATTTTGGTTTTTGTCTTTTCGCTCAATGCACTCGCCTCCACTAAGAACTTTATCCGGCTTTTCTAAATATTTTTTGCATTCATAAGTATTGCTTGCATCTTCAAAATCATCTAACGCAAACAAACAATTATTGCAAACCAACTCATTATTTGTCAATCTTTCACACTTTATTTTTTCATATCTAAACATTCTATCAATAGAAAGTATTTTCTTTTTATCCATCCGTAGTACCTTCTTCTTCGATTGTGGCAGAACCTATATAAAGTTTTCCAATACTCTTTTTACACCTTTGGATTCAAATATGTAATCGGGTTCTGAGCACTCTGATTCAACTTTAATCCTGCAATAGATTTTCCTATATAGAACTGTTCATTTTCATCATACAAAAGTCCTTGCTCATATCTTTCATCCACAAAAAATAATCTATTTTCAGTTTTGGATGTCAAAACAACATCCGGTCTTGGTAATCTGTCCTTTGCCTCTTTACATACAAACCATTGCGATGGCTTGTAAACAGCAACAATCAATGAATTATAAACACCAAAAACATATTCTACACTTTTAACCTTTTCTTTAGACACTCTCCAAACTCCACGGACAGTATCATACAAAGCATCACTATCCATATATCTTTGGTACAACTTATTAATCTTAATAACCAAAATTTTATGTTTTATATCTTTTTCCTCAAGTTCTTCTGCACCATATATCTTTTCAAAGTTATCAACTGATAATGCCTCTGCTGAATGATGTCCGGCAACGATATTTGTCAACTTATTATCACCTACATAATTGAACGCATTAATAAGCGATGCCTCTGCAGCAAATGCTTCTTCTTCAGATAAATTGGAATTGATAATTATTTTTTCCACTTCAAAACCTTTGTCTTTAATTTCTGATATAGTCTTCAGCTTTAACTTCTCACTATCAGGATTCTCCTGACTTTCACGCTCATGTTCAAATACTCGATTTTCTGTTCCTTTACCAATATAAAAGATTTGCTTGTCTCTTGGATCAATTAACCCATAAACATAATATTCTCCCAATTCAAGTAAACTTTTTTCTGAAAATCTATTCATAATAACCACCTCCTAATCAAAATCAAGTAGAGAGGATTTTCACATCTACGGGTTCCCGTAACAATCTTCACTAAATCCACATATTTATTTGTATCAGCTATTCTAAATAAGCAGGACAATTAATCCAGCCGTAAAATTCCTCCAATTTACTAAATATTACTCACAAACTCTAAAAGGCCTTCCGTCACAACATTAATGTCCTCATCAATCCATCTCTTATCCGATGTATCAAGTCTTCTAATGTAACCCTGTTCACCGAAAATAATTTTCAGCCTCTTTTCGATATCACTTCCTGTGTTCTCCTTCATCGTAGCATCACTAAATATGTATGTATCTAATGCCATCAGCAGTTTTTCTCTATTAACAACATCTTTTAAATAATACATGTCATAAACATCCTTGTATCGCGTAGAAAATGGTCCAAATTTAAGCAGTGAACGCAGTTTCTCCGCTAGCATCTGCTCATCCGAATTAATCAGCAAACTAGCACCTTCATCATCATACGCAATATCAAAACAATACTCTTCCTGTTCCAATTCAAATCGATTGTGCACACCTAAATCAATCTTGCTTCTAACCTGATTTCCGGCAGTATCTTGAATCAAAATGAATACCTGTTTCCCACTGTAATCCTGCTGCTTCAGTTCTCCAATCTTACCCCATCTGTTAATTTTAATTCCATCCAAACAATTTAACTTATTTATAAACGCATCTATAGCTTCATCTTCCAACGAATACTTGATAAAATCGATATCCAAATCCTGGGTTGCTCTTCGGACATTATTGGTCTTGCTACGCATAACCACGCCACCTTTAATCGTGACATTTCTACTCAAAGGTCCGCTTGATAATGCTTTTAATACAATGTCCTGACACACTTTAGCTGATGCCTTATCTCCCTGATAACCATTTACCTTTGCCTCTTCAATCAACTTCTGTATATTAATCATCTATAAAATCTCCAGTCTGAGAGTCTCCATAACCGTATTTGATTTTGGTAATTCATACGCATATTCTGCAACTAAAGCTATATCCAGTTCATGAACAATCTTTCTGTAATTTACTATTACTTCTTTATATAAATCAAAAGAAAATTTTCTTTTATTCCGTATTAATTCCACGAGAAGACGTTCTTTATTATAAATCACAATATCCACACCATCATAATTCATCGTAGTTTTGCCCATATCAAAGGCTTCACTGTTTTCATAAAATTGCTTCACTCTTTCATCGCTAATTTTTCTTGTGCTTTTCGGTGTTGCAACATAATAAAAATCCGGTATAGTATCCGTTAATCCATAATAATAAAATGCGCTATTCAAAGTTATAATTGCATTAGGATATTTCTTAGAAATAATCTCCAACTCTGGTACATATCTCTTATCCGAATAGATTCCTTTTTCCTTTATATACAATTCACCATCCTGAACACATTTTTTTATTTTATAATCT
>CANPET010000024.1 GCA_947573465.1 uncultured Eubacterium sp. | reverse complement strand
GGAGTTGAATTGTGTCCTATCAGCAATTTGCAGACCAAAGCAGTAAAAAGTACAGATGAATATCCTATTAGAGAGTTTTTAGATGCAGGATTACTGGTTACAATTAATACGGATAATCGTACAGTCAGTAATACATCTATGACAAATGAACTTAGGTTTGTACAGGAAGTGTATGGAATCAGTGATGAGGAAATTCAGACCATGATGAAAAATGCAATAGAAGTATCTTTTGCAGGTGAAGAAGTAAAAGGAAAGTTAAGAGAAAGAATTATAGAAGATTAAAGAACAATAATTTTAAGAAATCAAATTGCTGGAATGGGAAAAGTTGATGATATGGAAAGAGGTGTCGAAATGAAAGGATATGAAAGAATATTTGTGATTGTGCTGGATTCATTGGGAATCGGTGCAATGCCGGACGCAGAAAAGTTTGGAGATGAAGGCGTAGACACTTTTGGGCATATTTTGGAGAAGATGGGAACATTGGAAATTCCTAATTTACAAAAATTAGGAATGTTAAATCTGCATACAGCTGGGGAAATGAAAGCGGTTGAAAAGCCACTAGGAAGATATATGAGGCTGGCAGAGGTAAGCAATGGAAAGGACACCATGACAGGGCATTGGGAGATGATGGGGATAGAGACAAAGACTCCGTTTAAAACTTTTGCAGAGAATGGTTTCCCACCAGAGCTGATTGCAGAATTGGAGAGAAGGTGTGGAAAACGTGTGATTGGAAATAAAACTGCCAGCGGAACGGAAATTATAGAAGAGTTGGGAGAGGAAGAGATCGCCACAGGAGCTATGATTGTGTATACTTCGGTAGATTCTGTAATGCAGATATGTGGTAATGAAGAAACGTTTGACTTGGAGAATTTGTATCGTTGTTGTGAGATTGCCAGAGAGATTACCTTGAAGGAAGAGTGGAAAGTAGGACGTGTCATTGCCAGACCTTATGTGGGAAAAAAGAAAGGTGAGTTTGAGCGTACCAGTAACCGCCATGATTATGCACCAAAGCCAACGAATAAAACAGTGTTAAACTCATTAAAGGAGAATGGTTTGGATGTAATTGGCATTGGAAAGATTAACGATATTTTTTGTGGAGAAGGTATTACAGAGTATTATCGTTCTAAGAGTTCTGTTCATGGAATGGAGCAGACCATAGAAATATGTGAGAAAGATTTTCATGGACTTTGTTTTGTAAATTTGGTGGATTTTGATGCAATGTGGGGGCATCGAAGAGACCCGTTAGGCTATGGAAGAGAAATTGAGAAGTTTGACGTGAATTTAGGTATCTTGCTGGAAAAGATGAGGGATGATGATTTGCTAATTATCACGGCGGACCACGGAAACGACCCGACTTACAAGGGGACAGACCACACAAGGGAATATGTACCATTTGTAGCATACTCGAAAAAGATGGAACAGGGGGGAGCGTTGAAAGATGCAGATACGTTTGCTGTGATTGGCGCTACCGTGGCTGAAAACTTTGATGTAGAAATGCCGGAGGGAACAATAGGAAGTTCGGTATTGGAGAAACTAGAGTAGAGGCAGAGTTTTATACACAAAATATTTGAATTTGTGCAGGAAAGAGAAATCATATATTGGGGATTAAAAATACTAGGAGGAAAAGAATGGCGCTGGTATACCATAAATTAAGCGATGAATTACAGAAACAGATTACTGAAGATAAAAAGAATCATTATCAGAATCCATACCGTTGTAAGGATGAGGATATTATCAGACGTGATATGAATCACGATATTCCAAATCTTTGGCGTCCGGCATTTGTACGTGATATAGAAAAGATTATGCACCTTCCATATTACAATAGGTATGCGGATAAAACACAGGTGTTTTCTTTTTATAATAATGATGACATCACCAGGAGAGCATTACATGTGCAGTTAGTTTCGAGAATTGCCAGAAATATTGGCTCGATTTTAGGGTTGAATCTGGACTTGATTGAGGCGATTGCTTTGGGGCATGATATTGGACATACTCCTTTTGGACATGCAGGAGAGCGTTTTTTAGACGAATTACTGCAGGAAGAGACAGGACGTCGTTTCAATCATAACGTGCAGAGTGCAAGAGTATTGGACAAATTATTCGCAAGAAATATCAGTCTTCAGGTTCTGGATGGAGTGTTATGTCATAATGGAGAGTTCGAGCAGCAGGAATATCGTCCACAGTGGGACAAGACGTTTGACATACACGATAAGGAAGTAGAGAGTTGCAATGTGAAAGGCGGAAAAGCAATCAAAGAATTAATTCCAATGACCTTGGAGGGATGTGTTGTTAGAATCTGCGACATGATTGCGTATATTGGCAAGGACAGGCAGGACGCAATTACTGCAAAGATTATTGACAGGGAACATGAATTCAGCAGTGAAATTATTGGAGCAGCTAATGCTTCCATTATTAATAATTTGGTAGTGGATATTATAGAAAACAGTTATGGTAAAGATTATATTCTGTTAAGCAAGGAAGCGTATGCGGATTTGAAGACGGCTAAGGATGAAAATTATAAGGTTATTTATAAAAATGATGAGATTAATTCTAAATATGAAGATATTATCAAGCCGATGTTTCAAGATGTGTATTATGCTCTGCTTGAGCAATTGCTGAAAAAGGATGAGACATCAATTATTTATAAACATCATATGAATTTTATTCGTAACTCTTTGAAATATTATAAGGGTATCGATTATGGTAAAGAAGAACCAAATCAGATTGTGGTGGACTACATTGCCAGTATGACGGATGATTATTTTGTTGAGTTACATAAAAAGCTGTTTCCGGGAAGTAAGTATCAGATAGAATATATATCTTATTTTGAGTAGAAAAAACACTTTATGAAACAATAAAATGTAATTCATAAAGTGTTTTTACTTGCTTTCACATATTGCTAAATATGGTTATTATTTTGGAGTTATTCTCATCCAGTGAGAGTTATTTTCTCCATTTTTATAGTAACTGGTGTCCCCAAATTGTCTGTTTCCATTAAAGAATTCGTTATCGCTATTGGTATCTATTACTTGGTTGATTCCACCGATAACAATGCAGAGTCCGGTATAATCTTGAGGATAGATTATTGATATTTTAGCGATAGAGGTTCTATCGAAATCCAGCCATGCACCAGTATCATCATCTTTAAATTTTTCGTAATCATAATATTCCCAAGTGGAACTGTCCGTAACATTATAAGCATTGTCTGCTTCCAGGCAAGTACCTGTATTGAAATCAACGATTGTATAATATACTCCACCGCCTATGTTCCCTGTTTGCTGACAATATAGTGAATTAGTTATCGTGTTTATTTCATCAACCGTTGGCTGCCAATCTTTCTTTACAGTACATGTGCAAGAGAGTCGATTATAACCTTCTTTATCGGCTGGCTCTATTTTGTAATCTGTGATTTGGACGGTACTGTTATGTTGAATATTACCAGCGTAAGGTTCTGTAATGGTCAAGGTTTTATCCGGCTCTAAATCCCAATTAACATTTAAGGTACTCATATAATCTTTAGTTATGGGTTCCACAGTTAAATCCAACAATCGATATTCGAAATAAGCATTTCCATCGTCATTATCAAGTTTTGCAAAGGACATGTATGCGTTATAAATTCTTTCGTTTGAAGAAAACGTGATAATATAAGAGCAGTTTTGGTCGTCATATTTTATACCTTCTGAAACAAAACTGTCGGTATTTTTATCATAGTATTTTTGAGGTTCTGATTCTAAAATAAAGTTATCAATAGAATCAAATTTTGGATGTCCAATTCTCATATAATTAGAAAGAATTTGTTTATATTGATAATCCATATATTCAGTGTTAAATGCAATATCACCTTTAAACATAGTATATTTATATGTATTAGCTAAATCATCGATTATTAAGCTAAGAAGGGAACTGTCTGGAATCGCTTCATCCCACATATATTTAACGATTGAATCAGTCAATTGAAATAAATAATCATAATCTCCATTATAATATTCTTCATCATAAAAACCACCATGATAATCAATATACTTGTTATATTGGGTAGTATCATTGGTTATAGCCTGTACTGCATCTTTGATGTTAAAATCTTCTGATATTTCATTTGCTTCTGATTCATTGGTTGCATTGATTTCATTTAAAATATCTTCATCAACTGTTCCCAGTCCCTGCTGAATCTCAATTATTTTTTTAATGGTCTCCACATTTTGACTGATTTGTGGATTAAGAGACGGTTCTTCAATTTCAGTGGATGGTGTCGTTGGTTCGGGTGTTGTTGGCTGCTCAGAAGATTTTGTAGTAGTTTCTTCTATAGGTTTCGTAGTCAGTTGCTCTGTTGGTTTTGTAGTCGGCTTTGGTGTTGTTTTTTTCTTTACTGTAACCTTACATTTATATTTTTTCTTTCCGGCTTTCGCAGTGATTGTAACTTTTCCGGCTTTTTTTCCTTTTACTTTTCCTTTTTTGCTGACAGTCGCAATTTTTTTGTTAGATGAAGACCATTTAACTTTCTTCTTATTGTTCTTTAACTTTAATCGGACCGTTTTTCCTACATAGATAGTTACTTTTGTTTTATTCAGTTTTGTTTTTTTAGCGGCACTAATATTTGTAGTTGGAATCATAGAAATAGATAATACGATGATAAATATAAGTGCTAAAATTTTTTTGGCTGTTTTCATAAAATCCCTCCTTTTCAATAGTATATATACAATTTTAACAGAGGTTAGAATTATTAGCAATACAGGTGTAGTATGCCTTGCTTTAACTGACAGTTAATTTACGCCGCCAATAATTTTGAAAGTTATTGACACTTTATATATATAGATTTATAATTTTAATAAAATTCGGCAAAATTATAAAAAAGCCGAAAAATATTGGAATAGAAATGCAAAAAAATGGGCATGCTTTAAATGAGGTGATTAGAATGATTTATGAGTGCAAAATTCCTAAAGATCAAATGATACTTTCTGTTGATGAATTAAAGAAGGCTGGATTTTCTTATTATAAAATTAATCAGATGGTCGATGAGGGAACTTTGGAAAAACTTAATAAGAAATATTATGAAAATAGACTATATTTGGGTGAAGAGTCAGATTTTTATTATGTTTCGGCATATGCACCAAATGGGGTGGTGTGTCTTATGAGTGCAGCTATTTATTATAATCTTACAACATATAGATTAGACTCAATAGATGTGGCGATTCCAAGGAAAGCCAAAATTTCTACAATGCCGGATTGGCCAATGCTTTCTATTTATTATTATGCCAATGAGCGTTTTAAACTTGGAATTGAGACAATAAATGAAGGAAAAAATCATTTTAAAATCTATGATATTGAAAAAACTGTTGTCGATATCGTGTTTTTTCGTGAAAAAATAGGCATTGAAGAAACAAAGGAAATTCTTGTAAACTATTTGAAACGAAAAGATAGAAATATTAACAAACTTGTAAAGTATGCAGAAATGCTGAAATGTGGAGAAATTATGAAAACTTATTTGGAGGTACTTGTATGATAAATGCAACATCAATAAAGGATAGATTGAAAAATCAAGCAAAAACGACTAGAAGAACAATGCAGGATGAACTAGTCACTTATGGATTAGAGAGAACTATTTATAGAGTATCTATTTCGGAATACGCGGAATATTTTACTTTGAAAGGTGGTATCTTTCTGTATGCATTGTTTGACGGTGAATTTGCGAGAGCAACGATGGATATTGATCTCCTTGCACAACATATATCAAATACAGCGGAAGATATGAAAAAAGTGTTTTATAATATTTTTTCTTTAGATTGCGACGATGCTTTACGCTTTGATTTAGAATCCTTGGAAGTGAATAATATTACGGAGTTTAAAGAGTATCATGGAGTGAATGTTTCGATTATGGGATATTTGGATCGTACAAAAGTTCCTGTATCTATAGATATAGGATTTGGAGATGTGATATATCCTAAACGCATGAAAATGAAATTTCCAGTATTATTGGATATGGAAGAACCGGAGGTGTATACTTATTCAATCTATTCTGTAATTGCAGAGAAGTTTGAAGCATTTGTTTCACTTGGCGTTGCAAATGGAAGATATAAAGATTTTTATGATATTTATATATTATCAGAAAACTACAACTTGGATGGTAATGAATTAAAGAACGCAGTTGTGGAAACTTTTACATATAGAGAAACAGATTTCAATGATTTGGCTGCTTTTGAACCAGAATTTACAGAAGACCTAGTTAGACAGAGAAGGTGGCAGGCGTTTATAAAGAAAAAGAAAGCAATAATGAATATTGAATTTAAAGAAACAATAGAACAAGTTAAGAGGTTGTTAATGCCTATTGTAGAATCAATTGATAATAATGTGGATTTTAAACTTCAATGGAATAGTGACCAAAAAAAGTGGATGTAAATACATTTAATAGTGTTTATGACAAAATAAAACTTAGGAAAAAATAACGGAGTAATAACAAGTGCAGATATTTAAGAAAAATACTACGTGATAATATAAAGTATGCATTATTACGATTTATGATATAGTAATTGTAAATAATAGATATTTGTGATGTATGTATACGCAATGTGAAAAAGTTGTTATGAAAATAATACAATAACTGCGACAAAAGTTATAAAATATATATGTTAATTAAAATCTATTACTCAAAAACAAGAATATTATGTTTTGGGTAATAGATTTTTGTTATAACAAAAAACAAATTATAAAATTTGTGTAAAAATATTGCATAAAAAATAAAAAAGAGTATAATATATAGTAACACTAGTAGATTCTATGGAGGATAAGATCATGATTATAGAAATTAGAGCAAAAAATTGTTATGCATTCGAGGAAGAAATTGCATTATCAATGAAGGCTGATTTGAGAAATAAAAAATTTGTATCAAATGTGCATAGAGAAAAAAATTTTAATGTTCTTAAGACAGTTGGGGTTTATGGACCTAACAATGTAGGTAAGACTTGTCTAGTAAAATGTATAAGAGCAATTAAAAATATTCTGTTAAATAAAAAAAGTGGACTTGTGCCAAATATTTTCTCAGATAGCACTGTATGTGAACTTGGAGTTACATTCATGGAACTTGGAAGAAAATTTGCGTATGATTTTAAGTATGATGATAAAAAAGAAGAATATATATATGAATCATTTGTAGAAATTATGAAAGACCAATACAACAATGAAAAAGAAGTTTGTTGGTTTAAGAAAGATACAATTAATGATGCATTTGAATGTATGGATGAAGATGTTGTTGCAACAATGTCGGTTGTTGCAAAAAATAATCTTCTTTATCATTTAATAGATACGAGTAAATTCGAAACACTGGATGAAATGAAAAAGATTTTAAGAAGATTTGCTGAAAAAATAGATATTATCAACATGAACAATATCCCAATTGAACATACAATTGAATTGATGAAAAATAAAGGTAACTTGCAAGAAAAAGTTGTTGAGTTTATCAGAAATGCAGATTTGTATATGGATAACTTTGAGTATGCAGAAATGGATAAGATTCGAATTAAGGCGGAAAAGGCAAGTGAAAAGCCGGAAGAAGAGGTATTGGATATCCCAGAGAAACTCATGGAACAAATGAGATTAGTATCCACATATAAAGGTCATCATGTTCCAAGTATTTTGTTTGATTCAACAGGAACAAAAAAGATTGCAGCATTAGCAAGCTATGTAATCGAAGGAATTGAACAGGGAAGAGTGCTTGTAATTGATGAACTTGATAGTAGCATTCATTTCAAACTTACAAGAGCCATAGTCGCAATGTTTAATAATGAATTAAATACAAATGCACAAATGATTTTTACAGTCCACGATATTAATCTTATGGATTGTAAGCGTATGTTCAGAAAAGAGCAAATATGGTTTGTTCACAAAGACAATGATGGAGTATATGTATATTCTCTTGCAGATTTTACTGCTCAAATGGGAGTACGCGATACAACAGATGTAATGGAAAAATACAGAAAAGGTGCACTCGGTGCATTGCCTGATCCAGAACTAATTAATTCATTGTTGAGTATTAAAGGATATGAGAAGGAGGCGATTGCTGATGACAAATAGACTTCCTTCTATTCCTGATAATCATAAAATTTGCATTATATGTGAAGGTAATGAGGAGTATTTTTATTTAGACCGTCTGAAAAAACTCAAGGTGTGGAACGATAAGTATGACATCTCTTTAGTGAATGCGAAAGGAAACGGAAATATAGTTCCACGTTATCAGGACAGATACCAGAATGGAGCATATGAATTAGTTCTTGCATTTTGTGATACTGAGAAGAAACCACATGAGCAGTATAAAGATATCAAAAATAAAATCAATGACTTTCATGGAGTAGATAATGCTGCAGATGAAGTTGTGATATTTGCAAATCCGTGTACAATGCAGGTGATTATAAAACATTGGACGAATGAAAATATAAAGTCACCAGCAAAACCAGTAAATGCACCTCTTATTCAAAAGTATACGGGAGTGGAAAATTACAAAGGAAGAGCTGACCAGATAACTCAGGTAATGGAACATATTAATGTGGAGAATTATGGAAATATGGTTTATCGAGTTAGGGAGATTGAAGGACCAGATGATGAACTGGGATGTAGTAACTTTGGAAAACTTATAGATGATTTGATGTGCGATGATGAGAACTGGATTGAAAAAATAAATGATAATCTATGAAAGAATTAGACTATGATAAGGCAGATTCATCGGTTTTGGAAAATTATAAAAAATTTATAGAAACAATCCTATTTATATTAGAAACAAGTGGAAACGAGAACCCTAAACGCGCTAATATTTTTACAACTAATTATGATTTGTTGATAGAATATACTTTTGAGAAAATATTAAGCGAACGTAGTAATTGCTATTTTAATGACGGAAGTAGAGGTTTTATTAATAGAATATTAAGTCCTCAAAGTTATAATTTAGAAGTTTCTGAAATGGGGTATTACAATAATTTCAAAAGAGAAGTGATAACAATTAATTTACAGAAGATGCACGGTTCTGTTAGTTGGTCAAAGAAGGAAGATAAAATAAATGTATCGTATGAGAATAAATTTGATAATATTTTGGGTAGTATCAATAAAAAAGTTCTTAGATTATCTACTCGAAGCAATAATGGAGATAAAATCAGATTACGTTCAAAAACCTTTTGGAATAAGGAAACTAAAATACGACCATTCAGAACGCCTATGAATACGGAATTTTCTAAGAAGATTTAAGGAGAAATAAAAACATGGTTAAAATCTTATTCGTCTGCCACGGCAACATCTGCCGTTCCACGATGGCTCAATACGTACTACAGGACATGGTAGAAAAGTCATGCATCAGCGAACAATTTTATATAGATTCCGCAGCTACCAGTTATGAAGAAATTGGAAATGGCGTCCATCATGGTACACGGGGAAAGTTAAAGCGTGAAGGAATTTATTGTGGAGATCATCGTGCAAGGCATATGGAATTATCCGATTATGATAACTTTGATTATATTATCGGAATGGATACTGCAAATATACGAAATCTAAATCGGTTTTATAATAACGACCCAGAGGGAAAAATATATAAACTACTGCAGTTTGCAGGGGAGAGTGGAGATATTGCAGATCCATGGTACACAGGCAATTTTGATGTGACCTATGATGATGTAGTACGTGGATGTGAGGGGTTATTGAAACAATTAAATAACGAATAACTTTTCTGACATATATTTCTGACATATTTTGCAAAATATATTTGCGAAATATGTCATTTTCTTTTACAATATAACTACAAGCATGTTCGGATAAATTAAATATGTACTTTTTAGATTTGCGGGACAAAATGCAAATATTTTAATAAAAAGTGTAAAAGAGTGAAAAATAAAAAAGAAAGGACGATATGCAAACAACTAATATTTTCACTCTTTACGTTTGCATCTTTCAATACTATGGAATGTATTGAAAAGAAGTGGTAAAAATTATGAAAAGATTACAAAAGAAATGGGGGACGAAAAAGTTATCAGCAATAGCATGTATTTCCATGCTGCTAATTGTGGTATGTGCTACAGTAGTATTTGGCGCGGATGAAGCAAAGTTTGTGCCGAAATTATATTCTACAGCATGGGCATTGATTCCACCGGTAGTAGCTATTGCACTTGCATTGATTACAAAGGAAGTATACAGTTCATTGTTTATAGGAATTTTAGTTGGAGCAGTGCTGTATGGTCAGCTAGATGTAGAAAGAACTGTTATGCACACATTTACCGATGGTTTCGTAGGAGTGCTTTCTGACCCGGGTAATGTAGGAATTATTATATTTTTAGTGTTACTTGGAGCAATCGTTGCACTAATGAACAAAGCAGGGGGCTCAGCAGCATTTGGTAAATGGGCAAGCGAGCATATTAAGTCAAGAGTGGGAGCACAGCTTGCCACAATTTTATTAGGTGTATTAATCTTTATCGATGATTATTTCAACTGTCTGACAGTAGGAAGTGTTATGCGCCCGGTAACGGATAAACATAAGATTTCCCGTGCAAAATTAGCATATCTGATTGATGCTACTGCAGCACCAGTGTGTATCATTGCACCAATTTCATCTTGGGCAGCAGCAGTTAGTGGATTTGTAAAGGGAGAAGATGGTCTGGCATTATTTGTAAAAGCAATTCCTTATAACTTTTATGCGATTCTTACGATTGTCATGATGGTAGCAATGACAGTGATGAAAGTAGAATATGGTCCAATGGCGAAACATGAAAAAAATGCGAAAGCAGGGGACTTATTCTCAATGGGAGATAGAGCCCAAGTCGTTGAAGTAGCAGAAGAGAATAGTGAGAAAAAGGGCAAAGTGATAGACCTTTTGATTCCGATTATTTGTTTGGTAGTTTGTTGTGTCATTGGAATGGTATATACAGGTGGTATTTTCAAGGGAGCAGGATTTGTTGAAGCCTTTTCTAATAGTGATGCATCTGTAGGATTGGCTCTTGGAAGTTTCTTTGGTTTAGTTATTACGATTTTACTATACGTTTGTAGAAGAGTACTTCCGTTTAAGAAATGTATGGATTGTTTGGTAGATGGATTTAGAGCAATGGTTCCGGCTATTTTAATTTTGACAATGGCATGGACATTAAAGGCTATGACAGATTCCCTTGGAGCAAAAGAATTTGTTGCGGAGGCAATGAAAGCTGCAGCAGGTGACTTTATGAAATTCCTTCCTGCGATTATTTTCTTAGTAGCTTGTTTCTTAGCATTTGCTACAGGTACATCATGGGGAACTTTTGGAATTTTGATACCGATTGTAGTGGCAGTGTTTGAAAGCAATCCGGCACAGTATGAGTTAATGATTATTTCTATTTCAGCATGTATGGCAGGAGCTGTTTGTGGAGATCATTGTTCGCCGATTTCGGATACAACGATTATGGCGTCGGCAGGAGCAGAGTGTGACCACGTAAATCACGTATCTACCCAGTTGCCATATGCGATTGTGGCAGCAGTAGTTTCATTCTTTGCATATATCATTGCAGGATTTGTTCAGATTGCGTGGGTAGTTTTACCATTGGCAATTGTAGTAATGGTTGGTCTGATTATGCTGATTAAATTTGCAATGGGAAATAAAGAAGAATAACATTGGTGGAGAATGCAGATTTTTCCACAATGAAGTTTATGGAGGACGTTATGTTAACAATATATGGAACAAAACAGTGTAGATTCTGTGTGGAATGTAAATCTGCATTTGATGCACAAGGAGTATCTTATAATTTTGTGGAATTACTTGATGATTTGCAGGTATTAAAAAGATTCATCCATATACGGGATACCAATCCGGTGTATGAAGGAATACAAGGTTCCGGAAAACTGGGAATACCATTGATTGAAACAGAAGATGGTGTATATACCAGAGATTGGAAACAGTTTTTGCCGGAAAATGATAAAAAATAATAATACAGGAGAGAAAGAAATGTTAAAAGAATTTAAAGAGTTTGCCATTAAAGGTAATATGATTGATTTAGCAGTAGGTGTTATTATTGGTGGCGCATTTAATGGTCTGGTAACATCATTAGTAGATAATGTGATTATGCCAGTGATTACATTGCTTACAGGCAAGATTGATTTTAGTAATTTATTTATTGCATTAGATGGCGGGGATTATGCAACATTGGCTGAGGCACAGAAACAAGGAGCAGCCACCCTGAATTATGGTACATTTATTTCAGGATTGTTGAACTTTTTCATTATGGCTTTTGTTGTTTTCCTGATTGTGAAAGCAATGAACAAAATGAGAAGAAAAGAAGAGCCGGCACCAGTTACTACAAAGGTTTGTCCACACTGTATGTCAGAAATACATATTGATGCAGACAGATGTCCGCATTGCACTAGTCAGTTGGATTAAGAAACTTTGAGTTTCACATAAATAAGTTTTAAAAACGAAATGAATATAAAGAACTGTCCAAATATATTTGTAAGAATTTAGCGAATATTATAAGACAGTTCTTTTTATAATATATTTTTAAAATTGTTACCAACCTTTTTCATTTTTTTGTGTCTTTATAGATAGACATGTCAAAAAGAGGAGTTAAGATATTATGAAACAGAAGATCAAAAAAGAGCAATACGCAAATCAGACAATTTCAAAATATATGCAGAAAATTTATTCTTATGCAGTTAGGCATACAGGTTCCTTAAATGATGCAGAAGATGTATCTCAGGAGATATTGTTAAAAATATATCGGGCAGTTTGTGTAAAAGATATAGAAAATATGGATGCGTTTGTGTGGAGAATAGCAAAAAATACATTAATAAATTTTTACAGAGATAAATCGTCCACTCAAGTTGTAACGTTGGAAAATGTAAATCCAATAGAACTTCAGGATGCAACCAATATTTTAGAAAATCTTGTGCACAAGGAAGTAGTGGATAAACTGCAAAAAGAAATAGCTTATCTGTCTAAGCGACAAAGAGAAATTCTGATAGCATATTATTATGATAACAAAAAGCAGTCGGAAATTGCGGAAGAATTGGGAATCCCGGTAGGAACTGTAAAATGGTATCTTAGCAACATTAAAAATGATTTAAAGAAGGGAATGAATAAAATGAGAAATATTAATGAATTGAAATTTAATCCAATTGCATTTTCTAGTGTAAATTTGTGTGGAGATATTTGTAAAGGCCACGAAGCTATAGAGATGATGAATACTGCATTAGCACAAAATATTATTTATTTAACATATCATAAGGATATGAGTATTAATGAAATTGCAGAAGCTTTGAATGTTTCTCCTGTTTATGTAGAGAGTGAGATTGAACGTTTGGAGGAGAATTCTATTATCGTAAAAGTTGGGAAAAAATATGGGGCAAATATACTTGTGAACGAAGCATGGGATGA
>CANPET010000023.1 GCA_947573465.1 uncultured Eubacterium sp. | reverse complement strand
GGAGAAGTGGCAGCATTAAAAATAGAAGAAAATTCATATGATTTGATTTTGTTAGATATTATGCTTCCTAAAATCAATGGATATGAATTAATGGAATATATTGAGCCCACTGGTGTACCAGTGATTTTTATTTCAGCAAAAGAATCAGTAAAGGATAAAATCAAAGGAATTAAAATGGGGGCAGATGATTATATTGTGAAACCCTTTGATATATCAGAAGTCCTGGCAAGAGTAGAAATGGTTCTTAGAAGGTATGGAAAAGGAAGTACGAAGCTGACATTTAAAGATATTGTGATTGACCCTAATACCAGAGAGGTAAAAAAAGGAGAAAAGATTGTTTCTCTTACACCGAAAGAATATGAGTTATTTTTGTTTTTAGTTCAGAATAAGAATAATCTTCTTTTTAGGGAAGATTTGTTTGAAGCAGTATGGCAGATGGAGTATGTGGGAAACAGCAGAACTTTGGATTTACATATTCAAAGATTACGGAAAAAACTGGATTTGAAAGATGAAATTAAGACCGTTTTTCGAATGGGATACAAATTGACTGGAGAGTAGTAAATGAAATTTTCTTTTAAAATGGTATTCAGTACATGTTTTATAATTGCAATATGTTTTTCTCTGGGGGGGATATTTATGATACAGAGAAATTTTCAAGTGGCATATGAGAGTGCAGTGGAAAGTTATTCAAAACAGCATATTGTTAATAGATATTCTGTGGAATCGAATATACGAAATGCAATGGAATCAGGGAAAGAATTTTCTGATAGTCTTGTCAATGAATATGCGGACAAAATGACCAATTATGGGAATGAAAAAAGAGAATTAATTATAGCCAATCAAAAAGGAAGGATTATTTTTTCCAGTATTAATAATATTGACCGGAAAATACAAAATTATGAGCAGAGAAGAGAAGGTTATTATGAAATTTATAAAAAGGGAGAAAAACAGTTTTTCCTGATTGGTTCAAAAATAAAAATATCTGACAATATCATAACTGTGATTAACCGATTTGATATGACAGACACATTTACTGAGAGAAAAAGGCAAACCAATACATTTCTTGTAATTGATATTGGAATCGTTTGTGTGGCTTTTGTAATGGTATGGATATTGTCCTATTTTTTGACAAAAAATATAAAGAAACTGAGTGAAACAAGTACATTGATTGCCAATGGGAAGTATCACATTAGAACGGAAATTAAAAGTAATGATGAAATTGGAGAATTGAGCAGAAACTTTGATATCATGGCAGATTCTGTGGAGGAACATATAGGGAAGCTTCAAGAAGATATCGAAGCAAGAGAGCAGTTTGTATCTGATTTTTCACACGAATTAAAGACGCCGATGACTTCTATGATGGGATATTCTAAGATGCTTTTAGGAGACAGTCTTACAAAGGAGGAGCGGTTAAAAGCGGAGGAGTATATTTACAGAGAGTGTAAGAGATTAAAAAGGCTGTCAAAAACTTTATTGAAAATGCTGGCAATTTCAGAAGAGAAGATTGAATATAAGTGGATATATACAGAACTGATTGCGGAAAACATAGAAAAAATCTGCAATGAAAATATAAGGTTTTCCCGGCTGACAATAGAGATGGAAAGTGGTCAGATTAAGGCTGATGTGGATTTGCTGATTACGTTGCTTAGAAATCTTATTGAGAATGGGGATAAAGCATGTAAAGATGTGAAAAAGGGAATGGTAAAACTGACTGGAGAGAGAATACATGAAAATGTACGGGATGGATATCGAATTATCGTTGCGGACAATGGATGTGGCATGGAAAAGGAAGAGACAGACAAGGTAACGCAGGCATTCTATATGATAGATAAAGCAAGGGCGAGAAGTACCGGAGGAAGTGGTATGGGGCTGAATATCTGTCAGAAAATATGTAATGTATCAGGTATTGAAATGTCCATAAGAAGTAAGATTGGTCAGGGAACACAAATACAGTTAGATATTCCGGATTATAAAGAAGGTGTGGAAGAAATTGGTGAAAAAGATGATGTGGAAAACGAATAAAAAAAGGCACATTGTAATCCTTGGTATGATAACTGTGTTATGCATTGTTATCATGATGCCTCATATATTTTTTTTCATGATGGATTATTATGCGTATGAAAAAGAACACAAAATGCAAAAGATATCCTTTGAATTAAGCAGTGATGTAAAAGATATTGCAATGGTACAACGTCTGCATGAGGTGTTAAACAGTTATTACAGTGAGGAAAGTGCAGAGAATACGCTATTACTAGAGGCAGATTATTTTCAAGTTTTTAGTGGTGAAAATAAAATGTCAGTTGAGGTGTCAGATGATAAGAAAATGGTAAGGTCCATTTTAAAAGAGGCAGATTTGTTAAAATACATTCCTCTTGAAAATTTTAAGGGGCTTTACTCCTGTGTAAAAAGTAAAAATGATAAGGGGATAGAACAATATCAGTTAAAGGGAAAAAAGGAAAGATTAGAATTAAGATGGGATAGTGACAGACAAAAGTTACTATATTTAAAATATTGTGGAAAGAATATTAAAGAATTAAATGAAAGAGAAATTTATGATTTGCAGAAGAAATATATCGAATATATGAATCTTTCTCTAATTGAAGACTGGGTTTATAATAATCGAAGAATGGTGTCGAAAAAAGCACATCTTTCTATGGGACTTGAAATAGACAATCAAAAAAATGTTTTAGAACTTTCATGGGATATTACAGGTTAATACAGATACATCTTGGATAAATGTAAAAAGTATAATGAGGGCATACCAAAGTATGACGTTTAAAAATGTCATAAGATTTGGATGCTCTTTTTCATTATAAAAGAGCGTGGAAGAAAATATTTATTTTATCAACAGGAGGTTTGAAATGAGAAAAAAAGGAAACATACTGGTCTGTATGATTGTAGTTTTGGCTGTTATTTCAGGATGTGGGAAAGACAGTCCAAAGGAGATGGGGGCTGGCAAGGAACAGGGAAAGGCGATACAGACAGAGAAAAATCAAAAGACAACTGTAAGGCAGCAGGAAAAAGGAGAACTGAAAATGCTGACGGATAATCAATTTCATGCATCTTACGGAACGGAACAGGGATGGTACTATTTTAACGATCAATATGATATAGAAGAGGATGATGACAGACTTCCGGCGATTATGTATGTAGACTATCAGACCGGAAGAGGAATGTACTTGTGCAATAAAGTGAATTGTAAACATAAATCATATGAGTGCAATGCAGTTCTTCCAAAAGAAATAGAAGGGGAAAAGGTATTATTCGGACAGGGTGAATATCTGTACATTGCAACGTCAGATTATGATTCCTCCGGGTCCATGTCTTCGGGAGAGATGGTTATTGAAGGAGGAGAAGATGGCGAAATAAGGGCCTTGGAGAAAAAAACTTGTGTTCCGGCAATATATCGGATGAAATTGGATGGAACAGAGCGGGAGAAGGTGATGGATTTAGAAAGTGGAACAGTGCTAGAGGGAGTATTTTTAGGAGATGGAGATAATCTCTATGGAATCCGTAAAAAAGTAAAATCGGAAACGAAAGGTGCAACTACATATAATACAGGGTATGACAAAGTTTTGGTAAAGGTTGATTTGAAAAACAAAAAAATAGAAAAAGTGATAGAGCTGGATGAGGAAGAAGCAATTATTGGATGCGCCGGAAGAAATATTGTAACTGGAACAAGAGATTATGGTAGAAAGGTGACGACAGAAGAGAAACAAAATGATGATGATTTATATAAACAGGCAGATTATGTTATTAAAAGCATTCATTTAGATAGTAAGAAATCAGTTATATTGAAAACTTTAAAAGAAAAGTATATTCATGGAGAGAAGGTAGCAGGAACTAATGTGTATATCTCTAATGAAAAGTCAAATAAAATTGAAGTAATTAATTTTATTACAGAAGAAACAAAAATAATAAAAACAACGGCGCCAATGTCAGTTGATGCTGTTATACAGGACAAAGAAGGCACAGATATATTGTATTGTGTCGAATATGATTCATATGGAAATGACGATAAAGGATGGAGTTATTATTTGGTAAACACAAAAACAGGTAAAACAACCAAAGGAAAATTGAAAAGTAACGAAAATACTCCGGTAGAAATTGTGGCACAAACCAGCGATAAGCTGTTAGTAAACAGCAATTACAAAAATGTGACAGAATATGTACCGTGGGTAGGTGTAAATCAGACGGTAATTGGGGAAATGGAATATAGTGTCATTTCAAAAGATGACTATATTAACAACAAGGCAAATTATAAAAAGATAAAGATGATAGGAATGAATAAGAAGAACAATCAAAACGAGGTAAAGTAAAATGTTAGAAATGATTGGAGTTTGTAAAAGTTATGGGAAAAAGCCAGCCCTGAATGATATTCATATAAAAATGAAACCGGGAGTTTATGGACTGCTTGGTCCCAATGGTGCAGGAAAGTCTACGTTGATGAAGATTATTACAGATAATCTGACACCTGATAAGGGAGAGGTGTTGTGGAATGGAAAGTCTATTTTCAAGAAAAATCAGGCGTACAGAAAGATATTAGGATATGCACCACAGCAGCAGGGATTGTATGATACCTTTACAGGACGAAAATTTTTAGGCTATATGGCAGCGTTAAAGGATATTCCTAAAAATCAGATTACGGAAGAAATAGAAATGTCGGCAAAAAGAGTAAATCTGACAGAGAGGCTGGATGAAAGAATTAAAAATTATTCCGGTGGAATGAAACAACGTCTGTTAGTGGCACAGGCTTTGATGGGACAGCCACAGCTATTGGTACTGGATGAGCCGACAGCAGGGTTAGATCCCAAGGAGAGAGTCAGAGTAAGAGAAACATTGGAGGAAATTGCAGGAGATAAAATTATACTGGTGGCGACTCATGTGGTGTCAGATGTAGAGACCATTGCAAGGGAGATTATCATACTAAAAGAGGGAAATCTGGTAGCAATGGATAGTCCTGTTAATTTAATTGAAAAGTTTGCGCCAGATAAGGATTTGGAACAGGTATATATGAATATCTTTGGCGAAAATGGGGAAGAGGCAGCGTATGATTAGAATTATTATGGGAGAACTAGGGAAGGTTTGGCAGGGAAAGGCTTTTTGGATTATTATAGCTATCGCTATAGCAATTAATTTGGGATATATGCAGTTTTCTGAGCAGATATCCATTGGTTTATTAAAGGAACAGGAAATAAGTGAAGAAGCACCGTCTTTCGCATATAAAAATTTTGACCAGCAGCTGGCGAAAGCAAAAAACAGGTGTCAATTTATAGAAGACTACTATACTGAAGTTCAGGGGCTGCTACTTGTAGAGCGGGTACAGAATTATCAGGCATCAGAGAGTGAATTGTCAGCAAAAATGGCGGAAGGTTTGATGCAGGAAAAGAAAGATGAATACAACAGGTACTTTCAAAAGTGGAAAGATAAGGATTACCGACTTTATACAGATAATCTGAACACAGAAAGTATTTTTGCAAAGGAGATGTATAAGAAATATTCGCTGGAAAAAGACTACAATGCTTATCTCAATGAGATTTTTGAGCAGGAAGAGGAAAAACTGGGAGTTTCTATATTTGCAGATAATGCAAAAGATAGTTTTTCAGAAACTGTTATACGAAAAACATCTAAAAAATATCAGGGAATGAAAGGAACCAAGACAAACTTTTATTCTTTTCGCTGGCTGGAAAAAATCAGTGCAAATGAAATGGCAGATATTCTGATTGTTTTAGTTATTTTTATTATTGCAATGTATCTGGTGTTTGAAGATAAGAAGAAAAATCTTTTTTCTATTATTAAAGCAACGCCTTGTGGAAGAGGCAGATGTATTACAGCCAAAATCTTCACGCTGGCTGTCAGTACTGTGTTTGTTACTTTTATCATGTATTTATTTATGATGATATATATAGGATGGAATTTTGGACTTTCAGGGATTTATGAATCTATACAGTCTGCAGGGTTATTTATTTCCTGCCCGTATCATTTCAAAGTGTGGCAGTTTCTTCAGATAAGTATTTTTATAAAAAGTATGGCATTCATCATTATTGCGTTGTTTGTTTTTTTGATTAGTATGCTGTCGGCAAACTATATGATTCCTTTTGGAATAGGCATGTTGATGGTGATAGGAAATGTATTGTTATACGAAATGTTTACAAGTGTCGGAAAATACAATGTATTTCATTATTTAAATATTTGGAGTTTTATTAAAGCGGAAAAACTGATAGGGAACTATTCTCTTCTTAATATTGCAGGAATGCCGGTGTCCGCGACGTTTATGGCAAATATCTTGATAGTGATGTTTCTGACAGCACTTATTTTGGCAAATGTATTTGTGTTTGTAAAAGTAAAACGAATGCCGGAATATTCTAAAAAGATAAAATTAAATATTCCAGGCATCAGACTTTGCAAGAGAGGAAAGGTGTCTACAAAACTTGTAAGCTATGAGGCTTTTAAGATTTACCGAATTAGTGGCTGTGCTGTTATGGTAGGTCTGTTTGTTTTTGGAATGGTGGTCAGTGGGGCAAAGAGTAACTGCTATCTGTCACCAAATCAGGAAAGTTATCGTATTCAGATGACGGAACTGCAAGGAAAGATGACAGATGAAAAGGAAAAGGTAGTATTAGAGAAGAAACAATACTATGATGATGTACTTGAGCAGTTAAGAATCTTGGAAGAAAAGTATGAAGAAGGAAAAGTGGCACAGGAAACCTATGAAAATAAAAAATTAAGTCTGGAATCAAAACTGGCACTATATCCTGCATTTTTGCGGGTGCAGGAAAGATATGAGTATGTAAAGAATCATAAGGATGCCCGGTTTGTTTATGAAGATGGTTACAATAAAATGATTGGAAAAATGGATGACTGGTATGTTGACATGATATTTATGATTGCTATGGTACTTGTTATTATGCAGTCTGTTATTTTTACTTTGGATAGGGAACGTGGAATGGAAGGTCTTATCAGGGCAACGCCAAAGGGAAGGAACATCAGCAGTCTATACAAAGTTGGAATTGGAAGCATCAATGCAGTGATATTATATTTTAGTTTTATGTGTCGTAATATTTATGTCGCAGATAAATTTTATGGACTTGGTTTATGGAATGTATCTATTTCTAATCTAAAGGGATTCGAAATATTGCCGGAGTTTCTGCCAATTATTTTATGCGTTGCCTTGTTTGGAATGGTGCAGTTGTTGATTGTGATTGCATTTTCTATATTAGTAATGTTTGTTTCAAGAAAGATAGGCAGTGCAGTCTGGGCAATTGTAATACAGTTGATAGTTGTGGTTGGAATATATGTTTTATACTTTTCTAAACATATAATATAGGAGGGCAGATTATCTATTATAGAATTATGACTAAGGGAGGTAGTTTATTAGGGCTACCGTCCTTTTTTTGTGGAAAACTAATATTCTTATATTACGAGAATAAAATATTTAAAGGGAGGGAAAAGAATGAGCTTTTCAGAAATTATTTCTACAGTTGATGATTTTGTCTGGGGACCTGTAATGTTGGTATTTCTAGTGGGAACTGGTGTGTTTTTAACATTCAAATTGAAGTTCAGGCCTTGGAGAAATTTAGGTTATGCATTAAAGAGTACATTGAGTAAAGAAGCAAGAACCACAAAAAGAGGTTCCGGTGATGTTTCGCCGTTTTCTGCATTGACAACAGCACTTGCAGCAACAATCGGAACAGGAAATATTGTAGGTGTTGCCACCGCTATGGCAGCAGGCGGCCCCGGAGCGTTGGTGTGGATGTGGCTGTCAGCATGTTTTGGTATGTCTTTAAAGTTTAGTGAGTGTATGCTTGCCATTAAATATAGGGAAGTAAATGAAAAGGGTGAAATGTGCGGTGGACCAATGTACACTATGAAAAGAGGGTTTAAGAACAAAAGGGCAGGAGCAGTTCTTGGAATGTTTTTTGCAGTGTCTGCGGTTATTGCATCCTTTGGAATTGGCAACATGACACAGGCAAATTCTATTGCGGAATCGTTAAAAAGTACGTTTTATATTAATGAAAAAATCGTAGGGGTAGTACTTACAATACTGGCATTGATGATAATTGTGGGAGGAATTCAGTCTATTTCCAAGGTTTCATCTGTTGTGGTTCCCATTATGGCAGTTTTTTATGTTACTGCAGGACTTATTGTTATATTGGTCAATATACAGAATCTTCCGTCCGGTATTGTTATGATTTTTAAAATGGCATTTGCTCCGAAATCTGTTGTAGGCGGTGTGGCGGGAACAATGACAATCAGTGTTATGAATGCCATAAGGTTTGGTGTTGCCCGTGGTGTTTTTTCTAATGAAGCAGGGATGGGGTCTGCAGCAATAACAGCAGCGGCAGCCACTACAGACGATCCGGTTCGTCAGGGATATATTAATATGACAGGTACATTCTGGGATACGATTTTAGTATGTACAGTGACAGGTCTTTGTATTGCATCTTCCGGCGTACTTGGAACGGTAGGAGCAGACGGAAAACTAATACAGGGAGCGGCACTGACGATTCTTGCCTTTCAGTCGGCATTAGGAGATGCAGGAGCTGTTTTCGTAACGATAGGTATAACATTTTTTGCATTTTCTACAATTTTAGGGTGGGAGTATCATGGTGAAAAAGCTTTTGAATACATATTTGGTACATATAAATACAACATAATTTATAGAATATTCTTCTCGCTTATTGTATTTGTGGGGGCAACAACAACATTACAGATTGTATGGAACTTTTCAGATATTGCAAATGCATTGATGGCAATACCAAACCTGATCTGCCTTTTGGCGATGAGTAAAGTGATAGCCAGAGAAGTAGAACGATTCCAGACAATCTTGGAGAAGGAGAAAAAGGCAAACCGACTTAACATAAAATAAGCATGAGATGTTCTATTATTAATTTTTAGAGTTATATAGGGCAGAGAAGACACGATACAATTTGAAAACATTGAATAATTTAATTTATTTGTTACTTCTTTTTGTCAACACAAATATTTAAATTATGAAGTTTTCAAATTGTATCGTGTCTTCTCTGCGCTGTATAAGTTCTAAACAATACAATAGAACATTTTGCTTTTTATAATTTAATAATTCCTAAAGCGTTTGCGATGGAACTTACTAAGATTAAAATTAAGAATATAGGAGCAATATATTTAATCATTACTACAAACATATTTTTAGATTTGAACTTAGCACCATCATGTGTTACTTCATCAATAATTGTCTGAGGTTTAATAATAAATCCAACAAAGATACATGTAAACAATGCACAAATTGGCATCAGTACGCTGTTACTGATAAAGTCCATAATATCGAGTACAGACATTCCCATCCATGAAATAAATGAAAGTGGACCAAATCCTAAACTGGATGGTATTCCAAGAAGCAGTGAAAAAGCGAAAACAACGCCGCAGGCTACATGTCTGCTCCATTTGAATTTGTCACGGAAAATAGAAACAATAGTTTCCATCAGGGAGATTGCCGATGTTAAAGCGGCAAAGAATACGAGAACGAAGAAAACAGTTCCCACAACTGTGCCTATTTTCATGCTATTGAAAACTTTAGGTAATGTTACAAACATTAACCCCGGACCTTGAGAAAGAGCTGATTGATCTCCGCCGGAAAAAGCAAATACTGCCGGTATAATCATTAATCCTGCAAGAAAAGCAATTGCTGTATCGAAAATCTCAATCTGTCTTACGGAACTTTCCAGATTATCTTTCTTTTTCATATAAGATCCATATGTAATCATAATACCCATTGCTAAGGACATTGAATAGAATAATTGTCCCATGGCAGCCAGAATTGTTTTAACGGATACATCAGCCATGTGTGGTTTTAAGTAGTAAACAAGACCTTTCATTGCACCGTCTACAGTAAGACCATAGATAGCAATAAAGAGGGTCAGTACAACTAAAAGCGGCATCATAATCTTGCTGACTTTTTCAATACCTTTTTCAACTCCGAACCATACGACAAGGGCAGTTAATGCCATAAACAGGAAAAACCAGCCTAAAGGTTCGTAAGTGCCGGAGATAAATGTACTGAAATAATCATCACTAGCGGAAGCAGCCGCATTACCACTGATAAATGCTACAAAATACTTAATAACCCATCCTCCGATTACTGAATAATATGGGAAAATAATGATAGGAATAACAGCTGCTAATACGCCTACAAAACTAAAACGTTTGTCTAATGCTTTAAATGCTCCGATGGCACTTAATCCTGTTTTTCTACCAATGGCAATTTCAGCAATCATCAGTGAAAAACCGAATGTGACAGCTAAAATTAAATAAATTAATAAAAATGTTCCCCCTCCATATTGGGCAGCCAGATAAGGAAATCTCCAAATGTTTCCTAAACCAACGGCAGAACCGGCGGCAGCCAGTACAAACCCTATTTTGTTTGAGAAGTTACCTCTCTTTTCCATAATAGTTACCTCCATGTTATCGTTAAGAATAATTATGTATGAATTATACAATATCTAATAAAGAAAAGAAAGGCAAATATACGTGATGCCATACTATTTCCAAGAACAGTAAACAATTGTGAGTTGTAAATTCAATTTGACTTGGATTGCAGATATATCTATAATATATTTTATGGCTTTAAAGCAGTAAAGTAAATGATTGATAGTTATAGGTTAGGAGAGTCAAATGATAATAGACATTCATACACATACATTTCCGGAAAAGATTGCAGAAAGTGCGATAGCTCATATGGAAAAGGATATTGTAAAAGGGCAGGGATTTGAGGTGAAGTGTGCCAGAGTCCCAACATTTCAGGGATTGTCTGACAGCACAAAAAAGTCAGGAATGGATTTGTCCGTGGTTTGTCCGGTTGCAACGAATGTAAAGCAGCCAGAGAAGATTAACAGACTGTCTGCGGGATTAAACGAAAAGATGGATGAAACAAAGATTTTTAACTTTGGGGCGATTCATCCGGATTGTACAAATTACAAAGAAATTATTGATGATATTGTTGCAATGGATTTAAAGGGGATTAAAGTACATCCTGATTATCAGCAGACTTTTTTTAATGATGAGAAATATCTTTATATTTTAGATTATGCAGCAAACAAGGGGCTTGGAATTATTGTTCATGCAGGAGAAGATGTTGGACTTCCCGATACAATACATTGTACCCCGGATATGGTATTGGATTTGTGGAGCCATATTCAGCCGGAAAAACTGATTCTGGCGCATATGGGAGGCTGGAGAATGTGGGATGAGGTGGAAGATAAGATTATAGGTCTGCCATTATATCTGGATACTGCAGTGGTGCTTAATAGAAAGTTTCCGGTAAAGTTGGAGAATGCACAGTTTCGAAGAATGGTAGAAAAACATGGTTCTGATAGGATTTTGTACGGAACTGACAGTCCGTGGTATAATCAAATACAGGCACTGGAAGATTTTGAAAATACGGGACTTACAGATTATGATAAAGAATTGATATTAGGAAAAAATGCGAATCGAATTTTTGGATTTATAGAAGAATAAATTTTTGAATTTTTAAAAGAATTTTTAGGTGTATAAAAGAATCGTATTGTTGACTTATTACATCATATTTTTTATAATTGTTTATAACTTTAAAGTGACAAAGTGAAAACCGAAATAAAGTGTTTTCAATAAGAATCAATAGGAAGAAGGACAAAAAATGCCAATTACAGAAATATTAGAAAAAAATGCCAGAGAGTTTGCACAAGATGTGGCACTGGTGGAGATTAATCCGGACATACAGGAAAAGAAAAGAGTTACATGGCGTGAGTATGAGTTGATTCAACCAGATGTGAATCAACAGTACCGAAGAGAAATCACATGGCATGTGTTTGATGAAAAAGCAAACCGTGTAGCAAATTTACTGTTGAGCCGAGGAATTCAGAAAGGTGATAAAGTAGCGATATTAATGATGAACTGCTTAGAGTGGCTTCCGATTTATTTTGGAATTTTAAAAACAGGAGCTCTTGCAGTGCCAATGAATTTTCGTTTTGATGAGCAGGAAATTAAGTATTGTTTAGAACTCTCAGAGACGGATGTACTTTTCTTTGGCCCTGAATTTATTGGGCGTTTAGAAAAGATTGTAGATGAAATTGATGAAAAAAGAATATTATTTTATGTTGGAGGTGATTGCCCGACATTTGCGGAAGATTATAATGATTTAGTAAACAACTGTTCTTCTCTGTCACCGGAAATATTATTGACAGATAAGGATGATGCGGCAATTTATTTTTCATCTGGAACGACAGGATTCCCAAAGGCTATTTTACATAATCACGAGAGTCTGATGCATGCAGCAAAGGTAGAGCAGAATCATCATGGTCAGACAAAAGATGATGTATTTTTGTGTATTCCGCCACTATATCATACTGGAGCTAAGATGCACTGGTTTGGCAGTTTTTTGACAGGTGGAAAGGCAGTATTGTTAAAAGGTGTAACACCAAAAACAATTATGGAAACTGTATCCAATGAACATTGCAGTATTGTGTGGCTGTTGGTTCCATGGGCTCAGGATATTTTACTGGCTCTTGACCGGGGTGATCTTAAGATGGAAGACTATGATCTGGAACAGTGGAGATTGATGCATATTGGTGCACAACCGGTTCCTCAAAGCTTGATAAAACGTTGGAAAGAGTATTTTCCAAACCATCAGTATGACACGAATTATGGTCTTAGTGAATCTATAGGACCAGGTTGTGTTCATCTGGGAGTGGAGAATATACATAAAGTAGGAGCAATAGGAATTCCAGGATATGGTTGGGAAGCAAAGATTGTAGATACGGATGGTAATGAGGTAGCACAAGGTGATGTTGGCGAATTGATAATTAAAGGACCAGGTGTGATGACTTGTTATTATAATGATGAACAGGCAACAAAAGAAAGCTTGAAGAATGGCTGGCTATATACTGGAGATATGGCAGAGAAGGATGAAGATGGATTTATATATCTAGTGGATAGAAAGAAAGATGTTATTATCAGTGGTGGTGAAAATATCTATCCTGTTCAGATTGAGAATTTCTTAAGCAAGTATCCAAAGATTAAGGATGTAGCTGTTATCGGGCTGGCAGATGAAAGACTCGGAGAAATCTCAGCTGCTATTATTGAACTGAATCCGGATACAGAGTGCAGCGAGGAAGAAATTAATGAATTCTGTAAAGAACTTCCTAGATATAAGAGACCTAGAAAGGTAATTTTTGCTGAGGTTCCAAGAAACGCAACAGGAAAAATTGAAAAGCCGAGATTGAGAGAAATTTATCATAGTAAGAATTTGGTAGATGCTCAGAATAGAGGATAAATTCCGGTTTGTAGGGGAGGTACACTTTCCTGCTAAAAATAGTTTGCTAGGAATATGTTCACCTCGTTACTTGAACATTTATAAATAAAAAATAAAACCATTCATATTAAA
>CANPET010000022.1 GCA_947573465.1 uncultured Eubacterium sp. | reverse complement strand
GTATTCCCCGGCCTTTCCATTGGTCACTTCATACAAATCACTCCACTCTTTTCCATCAGCAGATATCTGAATTTTATAGCCTTTCATATAGCCGCCATTCCATTTGATTTTTATCGTATCAAACGTCTGTGGTGTATTCCACTGAAGTGTCAGGTTTTCATCTGCCTTTTCTTCATCTGTTTTTGTGTCATCCTGATAATACGTAGTTCTCCACATCGTGTCACTATTTCCGTCAATAGCATTTACAGCCGGATTTGAACCATCATCTGATGAAGCCGTAACATTAGCACTCTTTGCAAGATTTGGCATTTCTTTTTCTTCTACGCTTCCTACCGTAAATATCTGCAATTCGTATAAACAATAACCATACTGTTCCATTGCTCTTTCTTCCAGCTCAATCTTTACATATCTTGCTTCTGTACTTTGGAACACATATTTAAACTTTCCTTTTGCACCGACTTCTTCTGTCGCCGCAATTTTCCATGACCCTTCAGCACTTGTTTCCGAAGTATACACTTTGTATTTTTTTGCTGCTGCACTTTCCCAATACAGAACAACTGTATCAATTGTATATGTCTTTCCTAAATCTATGCTCCATGTTTGTGGGTCATAAAATCTATTTGTATCGCTGGCATAAACACATGCAGACTGATAACCTCTGGACAAATTACCATCTGTAAGAAACTCTGGTTTATTATAATCATTTGTACCAAAAGAATTGGATACTTTTACATTTCTGTTATATGCCACATTTTTTCCCAAGGGTTGACCCTCATAAGACCATATCGGCGTCTGAACTGTTGCAAGCGCTATAACTACGCATAAAAAACATACTAATATTTTCTTCATCTTTTCCTCCTGTTGCCCTATTACAGTATCGTCTTATTTTAATCTGCAAAAGACTGCCACTTTTACACCCGTAAAAATATGGCAGCCCTTTTAACTATTTTATCTTAAGCTTTTTCTTGAAAACTTTCATTGATTTTGCTTTACCTTTAAGTTTTGTTTTCTTTGCTTTAATATTAGCCTTCACCTTTTTGCTGACAGCATTTTTCTTTACTTTCTTGAGAACTTTTCCCTTAAATGTAATCTGCTTAATCTTATTGTCTCGAGCAAATGCGTTTGCCTTAATCGTTTTAACTTTCTTTCCAATTATTATTGTACTAAGTTTTGTACATTTCTTAAATGCATTCTTTCCAATTGTTTTAACCTTTGCTCCAATTGTCAGTTTTTTCAAAACTTTACATCCTGCAAATGCACTCGTTCCAATTGTCTTCACATTTTTAAACTTAATAGTTTTTAACTTCTTACAATTATTAAAAGCTTTCGCTCCTATAGATATTACATTTTTTCCAAAAGTTACCTTTGTAAGCTTTTTCAAAGATTTAAATGCTTTTGCTCCTACCGATGTTACATTTAAACCATATCCCTTATAGTTTGCTGTTGCAGGAATTGTAGCTTTCTTTAACGTTTTCTTCTTACTTGCAACAACTCCAGTAAGCATTGATTTACCACTTGTTAATGTATCAACAGAAGTAACTTTATAAATATAGTTTCCTACTGTGTAGGTCATTCCTACATATACACCATACTTTGTACGAACCTGCTCATCAATTCCTCTATTTATATCTGGATTATCCTGCCCTTTGTTCTTTGAGCCTTGCATAATCTTATTCCACTCTTCAGTGTACTTTTCAATCTTTTTAGCAAAATATTGGTCATCTGTCTTACTTGTACCTAACTCCTCTGTATTATCTACAGTCAGTGGCTCTTTTACAATCGTTTTCTCTGCATATTCTGTATCGTTCGTTGGAGCCTTTACATCTTTCACATCTTCTGTCTTAATCAGTCCTGTTTCCGGATCGATTGGATAAGTATCCTTGTCATAGTCATAATCATCCGGTAGCGAAACAGATAATCCATTGCGGTAATACAATAATCTTTGGAGCGCATAACCTCCCTTTTTACCGGAGACTGTCTGTGACTCTGCTCCAGTTGTAATGCCTGCACCGGTACCATTAATAATATGATTAATTCCTACCTTCGGACCATCTCCTCTAGCAATCTCTACAATACATGCATTCTCTATTAAAACATCTTTTGCATTTGGTACTTCAATGGCATTATCTAAGAAAATATCCACACCATTTGTATTAATGAAAACATCATAAATACCCAAACCTACAGCATAATGATGTTGTACATTATTTGTTACCTTATATGCTGCATATCCCTTTACTGTATTATTATGGGACATCCATCCTGCCTGACTCTGCGGATCATAACATTTTTCGTTCTGTAGGAAAAATGTCTTTCCATATTCACCTCTCCAAAGAACATCATATTTTTGGAAATGTTCTACAAACAATCCGTATGCTGATACATAATCACCATTAACTATTAATCCATTGTTCGCGGTATTTTCATTCCAACCGGTATTGTCACCATGATCTGCTCTCCAAATCCATGTCTGGTCTATAATTGTATTATTACTATTTACAACAATACATGAACCTGTAGTTCCCAGACTACCAGTACCACCAACTCTGCATATAACATCCTGTAATACACAAGGGTTCTTTGAATGGTCTACATTTGCACCTTCATAACCAACCTCAAGCAGCGTATCAGTTTTCTTGCCTGCATCCAAAATCAATCCTGCAATTTCAACACCACCGATATCATAATTGCCTAAAACTTTTGAATAATCATCATTCCACTTTTTACCTGCCACTCTGATAAATGTATCCGTGTTCTTATCTGTAGATGTTAAAGTAGCCATTCCAAGTCCTAACACGATTGTGTTTTCATGTGTAACTTCTAATGCTTTATCTAATTTATAAATTCCCGGTTGAAGGAGAAGATTATATCCTTTTCCTAATGCTTCATTCAATGTATCCGCTGTATCTACATCCGGATTTGCTATATAAAAACTGTTTAAACTTAATGATACCCCTTCTCCCATACTGTCTTTTGACCATGAGACGCCTGTTGTATCTTTTCTTACAGATGGTACAAAAACTTTATAATCATCTGTGTCCTCATCAAAATATAAGAAAGGTTTTTCTCTTGTAGCATCTGTCTTATTCAATACAGTTGTACATCCGTTTTTACCCCAGTTTGTATATCCGTTATCCTGCAGTAAACTTCCTGCTTCATTAAAATAATACTGGCTGTTATCTTTTAATGCACTTCCATCTACATTCTTACATCCCTGTACAACCTGATTCCAGTTGACACCATAAATAGCACCTGAGCTTGTCTCCTTTGTTGCAAACTCACAGTTTCTGTAATAATACTGCTGCTGGCACCATGAACCTACCGCATCATGAAAGATGGAATCGGCTATATATCCACCACTTGCCCATGCCTTATCACCCCATGTCCACTGAAGCAATGTCTGTCTTTCGATATTCAGTCTTCTTGCCGGAGCAGCCTGTGATACAGCCCATTTAAATGAGTCGTTCCAATAATCTGCATTCTCTGATGTCTGTGCAATTGTAAGGTTTTCTATATTTACCCAGAAGTTACAAGTGACATTACCATTTGCCAGTGCTGCTGGTGTTTTTACATTCTTTAACCGTACATCATATGGTGTCTTTCCTAAGCCTATCACTTGTGTATAATAACCTACATTATAACAGTCGTCTTCCATCTCCGTATAATCCCCCTGCTTAAACGCAAATGAATAACGGTTTGGACCAAACTGGTCATAGTGCTGATACTCATAAATTTCATTTACTTTTGCTGAAATTTCATCTCGTAACCAAACTGGTCAATCTCAATAGAGTAAGGTTCTGAAATTTCTCCATTTACATTTCCATTGACCGACTGCACTTTATAATAATTTTTATATTTTGAACTACTGTTTGGCTGACTGTCTGTATAACTTGTATCTGTATTGGAAACCGTAGTCAACAACTTATAATCGGCAAAACGTCCCTCTGCCCTATAAATATTATAAGATTTTGCATTTGCCGCTTTGTTCCATGTAATTGTCTGGGCACCGGTTGCATTATCTCTTTTAATATTTGTAATTTCTGCTTTTGCAGGTTTTGAAAGAGAAAGTGTTGTTGCATAAGCTGTTGCGCTGTCTACATAGGCACTATAACTTACTGTTGCCTTTGTATTGGTCAAAGTTCTTACCTTAAAAAAGTATGTCTTTTCTGCTGACAAATTGCCCACTGTCATCTTTTTCTTGTTTGTTAAACCTGCAGATCTATAACTTCCATTCTCTGTTGTAGAATAAAGCACTTCAAAACTTGAATACATCTGTTCCTTTGGTACAGTCCATGATACATCAACGCTATCGCCTGCTATATTCGATAATGTTACCTTTCTTGCCTTCTTTGGCTTATTTGCTGAATACATAACAAATTTTTCATTATCACTTACCTTATCGCCCAAATGGTATTTTGAACTGACAGCCATTTTAGTACGTTCAACATTATCATCATCAAAAAACTTTTCTATTGTAAAGATTTTTTCATCCGCACTGTTTCCAAACGAAATTGTACCATCGTCATTGTGCTGGATTCTTACAGACTCCCATCCTGTTGGTGAATATTTATCTGTAATATTTAATTCCCCATTTAAATCATCCTGATATACAATATCGTTATCATCTGCCTTCCAGATTGTATTTTTAGACGCAGTCGCAAAATTCACAACTTCGTTCGTCTTATTGTCTATACCATGATTCATATATGTTCCATAATACGTTGTAAAAGTTCCGTTCTTTGTAACATCATCCGGTGTAGTAAATTTCTTGTCAACTAAAATCGGATCATTTTTTACCCCATTAACTGTAACAAAGTTTCCATTGGCAACATTCACAAAAAAGACTTCTGCATGAGTTGTCGACTCTTCTTCCCCGTCTATATCTTCCGTATTTAATACCTCCGAAGCAGCATAAACCACCTGACTGAATGCTGATGTTGAAAACAACATTGTTACTACCAATAATATTGATAAAAAAGACTTGTAAAACTTTTTCATGTAATCCTCCTAACTAAAATAGGCATTTTTTCTCGATATCAGCCTAATTCTTTCTATTTTATATTTTATCATTTTTCATATTAATTCTTCAATCTAAAAAACATTTTTGAGCAGTATCACCAAATTTTATTTTATATTTTTGGCAATATAAACATCTTCTTTATTATTTTTTTACATTTCTTTTATATTTCTACATTTTTGTAAAAAATGAATAAAATTATTTTTATCGTTTTTTTGATTATTTTTAAAAACGCATTATTTTAAAATTATTCTAATTATAATACCTTTTTAAAGAATTTTCACAAAAAAACAAGCCCGTTAAAGTTATTACCTTAACCGACTAGTTTTTTATTTTTTCTTTAATTTATTATTATTCGTGTGTCAACTCATCTGGTTCTAATAATGCTTTTTCATAGGCTTCCAGAATAAGACTCTGTATGGAATTGCGGGTACCGGAATTGATTGGATGAGCAATATCTCTATATTCGCCATCTGCAGCCTTTCTAGACGGCATAGCAATAAATAATCCTTTCTCTCCTTCTACTACTTTAATGTCATGTACTACAAACTCATCATCAATTGTAATAGACACGACAGCTTTCATCTTTCCCTCTTTAGTCATCTTTCTAACCCTTACGTCTGTTATGTTCATATATTTTTCCTTTCTTTATAAACTGTATCTAAAATTTCTTTCATTAATAACTTTTACTTCTTTCTCATCTCCAATATGTTCTCCCGGATTTATTGTACTATGACTCTCAACAATACAATTTTCCACAACAGTATTGTCTCCGATATATACATCATTTAAAATGACTGCATTTCTTATAACACTGTTATTCCCAACATACGCCTGTTTAAATATCACTGAATTCTCAACTGTTCCATTGATAATACATCCACTGGAAATTAAACTGTTGCTAACCTTTGAACCAGGATTGTATTTTGCAGGAGGAAGATCCTCTACTTTAGAATACACATCCGGATATTGTTTAAAGAAGAAATCTCTAACTTCCGGTTTCAGGAAATCCATATTTGTTTTAAAGTATCCCTCAACATTTGCTATATTCTTCCAATATGTTTCTAATGGATAAACACATATCTTTTTAGAAGACTTGTTTCTTATTATAATATCATTTACAAAATCATATCTGTCCTCTGTAATACATTGTTCAATCAACTGAATTAGCAATCTTCTTCTAATTACATAAATTCCTGTTGAAACCAATGTACTCTGGCTTTCAATTGGTTTTTCAACAAAATCAATCACTCTTCCATTATTATCTGCTGTAACTACACCATAAGCCGAAACATCAGCACCTTCTCCCATCTCTTTACATACAATAGTCAAATCAGCACCTGTTTCCACATGTTTTTCCAATACTTTATTATAATCCATCTTATATACAGCATCTGCTGACGCAATAATAACATACGGTTCATGGCTCTTTTTTAAAAATGCAATATTCTGTGCAATCGCATCTGCGGTTCCACGATACCAGAACCCATTATCTGATGTAATCGAAGGCGTAAATACATACAAGCCTCCCTGCTTTCTACCAAAATCCCACCATTTAGACGAACTTAAATGCTCATTTAACGACCATGCATTATACTGGGTCAAAACAGCGACCTTCTGTATATGGGAATTTGTCATATTACTTAACGCAAAATCAATAGCTCTATAACTTCCTGCTACCGGCATTGCTCCCACTGCCCTTTTTTTGGAAAGTTCCTTCATTTTGCTATTATTACCACCTGCTAAAATTATACCAACTGCTCTCATTAAATCTCACCTGCCTTAACTATATAGCCACCTGATGGGAGACTTCCGTCAGGATAATCCTCTAACTCTGTTTTTCCGGAAATTGCCACATTTTTTCCTATTGTGACGCCATTCGGAATTTCAGAACCTTCACCAATAACAGTCAGTTCACAATTATAAATTTTCTGACTTAACTGGCTGTCTGCATACTCTCCAACACCAATTGTACAGCCTTCTCCAACTTCAACGTTTTCGGCTATAATTGTATTATAAATTTTCGTTCCATCTTTGATTTTGCATCCCTGCATAATAATCGAATCGTGAATTTCAACGTTTTCACCTACCTCAACATTAGCACTGATTACTGAGTTATAAATATCTCCCCGTATATCACAGCCTTCTCCAATAATACTTCGCTCTACATTGGAATCTGCTGAAATGTATTGTGGTGGAAGCGCATCATTCTTCGTATATATCTTCCAAAATTCTTCATATAAATTAAACTCCGGAACGATATCTATCAACTCCATATTTGCTTCCCAATAGGACTTTAAAGTTCCTACATCTTTCCAATATCCCGTATACTCATAAGCATATATCGGTCTTCCTTTTTCGTGGATATATGGAATAACATGCATACCAAAATCACATTTTGGCTGATCCTTCAACTAAAAATATATATACCCATAGATGCCAGATTACTCTTTGGATGTTCTGGTTTTTCCTGAAATTCTGTAATCTTATGATTCTCATCTGTTACAACCACACCAAATCTGCTGGCTTCTTCAATAGGTACCGGCATTGCTGCAATTGTCACATCCGCATTATTCGCCTTATGATAATCCAGCATAATTTCATAATCCATCTTGTAAATATGATCTCCTGATAAGATTAATACGTAATCTGGATTATACGACTCCATATAATCTAAATTCTGAAAAATGGCATTTGCTGTTCCTGTATACCATTCCGTATTTTCACTTTTTTCATAAGGTGGAAGTACTGTAACTCCCCCAATGTTCCGATCCAAATCCCAAGGAATTCCAATTCCTATATGTGCGTTCAGCCTTAAAGGCTGGTACTGTGTTAACACTCCAACAGTATCAACACTAGAATTAATACAGTTGCTTAGTGGAAAATCTATTATTTTATATTTTCCTCCAAACGCAACTGCCGGTTTTGCTACCTTTGCTGTAAGTACACCCAGACGACTTCCCTGTCCTCCTGCCAGCAACATAGCTATCATCTCTTTTTTAATCATGTCCTATACCTCGCTGCTTCTATATTAGTAATAAAATTATATCATTAAACCTTGCTTAATAAAAGGGTTTTTATGGTTCTTAAATCGTTTTTTTTATTTATTTTTTCTGTTTTTTTCTTCTTTTTTTTACATTCATTGTTGAATATGCACAATATTTTTGTCAAAATTTGTCACTTTTTAATTTTGTGATTTTTTTAACACATCTTTTCCCTTTTGCTTTTGTATGTTTCAGTCTTTAAAAATCTTTAAAAGAAGTGTATAATTATGCTAGCAAAATCGCTCACGGACAAAATAATGTGAACGACACTTTATTATATAGGAGATTTATTATGTACAATTTAAATTTTGATACTCCTTCCAATCTTCATTTTACCGGAATTGGTGGAATTAGTATGAGTGCTCTGGCAGAAATTATGCTTTCAAGAGGTTTCTCTGTAACAGGCTCAGACACAAAAGAAAGTGAGATTACGGATCATCTTGTATCTCTGGGTGCTAAAATATATTATAACCAAACATCTGATAATATTTCATCAGATATTGATGTTCTTATTTATACAGCTGCTGTAAAACAGGATAATCCTGAATTAGTAAAAGCCAAAGAACTTGGAATTCCACTTCTTACAAGAGCGGAATTTTTAGGTCAGATTATGTTAAATTATCCAATGGCTATTGGTGTGGCAGGAACACATGGCAAAACTACTACCACTTCAATGCTATCTCAGATTATGTTAGAGGCAGACACAGATCCTACTATATTAGTAGGTGGCATTATGCCGGCTATTCACGGAAATACAAGAATAGGCCATTCTGATAAAATGATTACAGAAGCTTGTGAATACACCAACAGTTTTTTATCCTTTAAACCAAATATGGCTATTATATTGAACGTAGCTGCAGACCATTTGGACTTTTTTAAAGACTTAGATGATATTCGACATAGTTTTAGAAAATATGCAGAGCTGGTACCTGAGGATGGATGCCTTATCATTAATAGTGATATCAAAGATTTAGACTATTTTACCAAAGGTCTGAATTGCAAGGTTATTACTGTTGGTTCCAATCCGGACAAAAGCATGTATAGCCCTGCAAATATTCAATATGATGAATTTGCCAAAGGTTCTTATGATTTACTTATAAATGGACAGAAGACTTTTCATGTTTCATTAAATGTAACGGGAGAACATAATATCTACAATTCTTTAGCTTCTATTGCCGCTTCTCATTTTATGGGAATCAGCGATAAGGATATTATTTCAGGACTTATGGCTTATGGTGGAACAGACAGACGTTTTCAATATAAAGGAAAAATTGGTGAGGTAACAATTATTGATGACTACGCTCATCATCCTGATGAAATTACTGCCACCATACATACTGCAAAACATTATCCACACAAAAAAATGTGGGTTGTATTCCAACCACATACATATAGCAGAACCAAAGCTCTGCTGCCTGAATTTGCCAAAGCTTTACGGGAAGCTGATTGTGTAGTTTTAGCAGATATCTATGCCGCCAGAGAAAAAAATACCATCGGCATTAGTTCAAAAGATTTATTAAAGGAAATTCAAAAATGTGATGGTAAAGCTTGTTATTTTCCAAGTTTTAGTGAAATAGAAAACTTTTTATTAGAAAATTGTGCACCAGGTGATTTGTTAATAACAATGGGAGCCGGAGATGTTGTTAAAATAGGTGAACATCTTCTTGGAAATTAACTTATTAACATTCCACAAAATTTTGTTGATAACTTTCAACAAAGTTTTGTGGATTTTTTGTTTACATAACATTATTTTTTCAAAACTGTCACACTGCCTTATTCAATAGGCAATTCGACTAATTCCGACAAGTTGCGACCAACAGATATTAACACTATTAACATTATTAACATTTCCGGTTTTCCCTTTAAAAACGGGCATTTCACCCAATTTGTGACGTTGCATTTTTATATTTTTATGCTATACTTTTCCATACGAGTTGAGGCGATTATTTTTCGCAAATATGTTACTTTCAGGAAAAGGGATTTTAATATGAGCAAATTAGTTTTTGATAGAGGTAATTTTGCAGATTTTACCTCAGTTTCGAATGTTTTTATAGATGAATATATGCCAAAAGCAAACGGAGAATTTGTAAAAGTGTATCTTCTTTTATTGCGTCTTGTGAACACAGGATGCGATGACTTATCTACTACTATGATTGCGGACAAGTTTAATATGCTTGAATCAGATGTTATCCGTGCACTAAAATTTTGGTCTGAGCAGAATCTCTTATCCTTATCTTTAGATGCAAATGGTAACATTAATGGTATTCGACTGGAATCGTCAAATTCCAACAGATATATCGTGCGGGATATTTCTAATAAAGTTGAAGCTTCGAAACAAGTTTCTAACGATATGATTCCTACCACATTGGCTACAGCGTCTGGCGAGGTAATTCCTGCTGTAGTTCCAACAGCATCCGGAATTATCGTTCCTTCCAAGAAAAAATATTCTGCTAAGGAGATTTCTTCTTTCTCAGACAATGAGAACTTTTCACAGTTAACATTTTTAGCTCAGACGTATCTTGGAAAAACATTAAACACTTCTGACATTCATTCTATTTTATATATGTTAGACGGATTAAAATTAAACCCGGATTTTATTGAATACATTATGGAAACATGTATTTCTTCCGGACACAAATCATTATCTCACATAGAAAAACAGGCAGTTGCTTATTTTAAGAAAGATATACATAACGCAAAAGAAGCGAAAATGGATTCAAAATTACGGCAGGATATTTGCAAAAGCATTTATAAGGTATTTGGACTTTCTTCCAAAACGCCTATTAAAAAAGAAATATCCTATATCACAAAATGGAAAGAGGATTTTGGTTTTTCAGATGACATTATTTTAGAGGCCTGCAACCGTACAATGGAGCATACCCATACAGCCAGCTTTCCTTATGCTGATAAAATTTTATTTGGCTGGTCGGAAAATAAAGTCCAATCTTTAGAAGACGTTAACAAGTTAGACAAGCTTCATTCTGAGGATAATCAGAAAAAATATAGTACAAAGTCTACTGTTAAAAAAGTCGGACGCCCTAAAAATGCAAAAAGATTCGAGGAAAGAGATTATGACTACGCCTCATTAGAAGAGCAGCTTAGAATTAGCCGTGACAAAAAGTTTCATGCAAAGATATCAGAAAATAAATAATTATTTTATTATATCGCAATAGACAATATTACTCCTTAATTACTATTTTGCCTTTAACGAACGGAGATTTACATGGGATTAACAAGAGAACAATTTGATATTATTTACAATAATTATAACAATAAACGTTTAAACAACAGCATTAAACAAAATAACCGTCTTCAGGATATTTATGCAAAAATTCCTGAAATTAAAGAGTGTGACTTAGAAATTAGTGCTTTAGCTGCAAAGGCTGTGAGAACTGCATTGAATGGCGATACTTCATTAAAGGAAAGACTAAAGACCGACATTGCCATTATAAGCGAAAGAAAAAAGGCTCTTTTGCTTTCTAATGGATATAGCAGCGACTATCTTGATCCTATTTATGATTGTGGTTTTTGTCAGGACACGGGATTTATTGATGGAAGACCTTGTGAGTGTCTTCAAAAGGAAATGACTCATTCTTTGTATACCTCTCCTGAACTGGAAGATGTATTACAAAGAGAAAATTTTGATACTTTTAATTTTGATTATTACTCTGAAAATTATATTGACGAAACTTCGGGAACATCTTCTTTAGATAATATCGAAACCGTGGTTGATCAATGTCAGTATTACATAAAACAATTTGACAAAAGCGCCGATAATTTGCTATTCTATGGCAAGGCAGGTTGTGGAAAAACGTTTTTAATCAATTGCATAGCAAGAGAATTAATAGAACAGTCTTACACAGTCTTATATTTGTCCGCTGTGGAATTCTTTGATTTACTGTCTAATATTACCTTTAACAAGAGTAATTCCTCAGCATTTGGGCAGATTACCATGCACGAACTGTTACAGTGCGACTTATTAATCATTGATGATTTGGGCAGTGAAATGGCAAACTCTTTTACTGATTCTGCATTATTTGATTGTTTAAACAATAGACTTATACATCAAAAATCTACAATTATCTCAACCAATTTATCTTTGGAGGATTTAAAAAATTCTTATTCTGAAAGAATTGCTTCCAGAATCTTTGGCGGATACACCACTTTTAAGATTTTTGGTGATGATATAAGAATAAAAAAACAAATTACTAATTAACACTTTTTACACATGGAGGAAAACACAAATGGCTATCGAAAAATTCATCGAATCAATTCCTGTTGGACCACTTGCTATCGTTGCTTTATCCGGAAGCAAAGCTTTAGGAGAAACTGTGGATGCATATATTTCTGACTGGAGAAGTGAAAGAATTGAGGCAAAAGAATCACCTATTACATTCAAAGGATATGTTAAAGACTCCTATCTCTTAGATGTAAGCACACCACGTTTTGGTACTGGTGAAGCAAAATGTACACTAAGAGATACGGTACGTGGAACAGACCTTTATATTATTGATGACGTAACAAACTACAGTGTTGAATATACAGTTTGTGGTCACAAGAACCATATGTCTCCTGATGATCATTACGCTGATATCAAGAGAGTAATTGCCGCTGCTTCTGGTAAGGCCAGAAAAATCACAGTTATTATGCCGTTTTTATATGAAAGCAGACAGCATAGACGTACTTCCAGAGAATCTATGGATTGTGCAGTAATGCTTCAGGAATTAGTAAACATGGGCGTTGATAATATTCTTACTTTTGATGCTCACGACCCACGGGTAAACAATGCAATTCCTATCCATGGCTTTGAGTCCATTATGCCTACATATCAGTACATTAAAAATCTTTTGAGAAATGTAGATGACCTTGTGATTGACTCAGACCATCTTATGGTAATCAGTCCTGACGAAGGTGCTATGAGCAGAGTTGTTTACTTTGCAAATGTACTCGGTATTAACATGGGTATGTTCTATAAACGCCGTGATTATACACAGATTGTCGATGGTAGAAATCCAATTGTCGCACATGAATACTTAGGTGAATCTGTAGAAGGTAAAGATGTGTTAATTATTGATGATATGATTTCATCCGGTGATAGTATGTTAGATGTTGCAAAGCAATTGAAAAAACGTAAAGCAAACAGAGTTTTTGTTGCTTCAACTTTTGGTCTGTTTACAAACGGTCTGGACAAATTTGACCAGGCATATGAAGAAGGACTCATCTATCGTGTCATGACTACAAACTGCATTTACCAGACACCGGAACTTCTTTCCAGAGAATGGTACATCAATGTAGATGTAGCAAAATTCACAGCATTATTTATCGATAGATTAAATCACGATTCTTCTATCAGCGATTTATTAGATCCATATGATAAGATTCAAAAACGTGTGGAAAAATATAAAAACAGATAAATTCCGATTTGTCGATGTGGTTCGAATATAAAAGGAATACACTTGGAAACTAAATTTCATAAACATTTGTAGATATAATAAAGAAGTGATTAATTTAAAACATCGGA
>CANPET010000021.1 GCA_947573465.1 uncultured Eubacterium sp. | reverse complement strand
AGTGAAGGGAGTCTAAGGATGGCAAGATTAAGTTTGGAAGAAAGACTGAACCGGATTGAGGATAAGATTTCTGAAAAGTCTTTCCGTGAAAATAAAGGACTAGGAAATGAAGTCGGATATTATGTGTTTGATTACGATCCGAGAGCAGAGCTGGAAGTACGCAATCATATCGCATACTTAAAAGACAGAATCAATAATGGCAATAAAGACTTTAAAATTATAGAATTTGACCTGTTTCATACGATGATTCAGGTATTGGAGGAAGAAGGATATCTGGAAGCCTTCTTTGATCTAGAAAAAGACAATGGATTTTTTGATATGGCAGACAGTCTGGTAGAGACATTAGGACTGGATGAAACGAACGAACTGAACCTGATTATCTCAAAGATTTTACAGGAAGATCTGACAGACAGTGTGATTTTTCTGACAGGAGTTGGAAAATGTCATCCGATCATTGCAAGCCATAATATTTTGAACAATTTACATCAGGTACTGGACAGTGTGCCGGTTGTGATGTTTTATCCTGGAGAATACAGCGGACAGGATCTGAAATTATTCGGAACGATGGATTCCAGAAATTATTACCGGGCATTCCGGCTTGTGTAAAACAAAGGAGAAGAAAAATGCAGATTAAAGAGATGTTTGAGAAACAGATTGACCGTGATATTAAGGGCGTAATCAAAGTAGGTCAGTCTGATGAAGAAAACGTATATCAGGAATTGGACGAATATGTAGTAACAAAAGAACTGTTAAAACATTTCCGTGATTTTTTCGATAACTATGAAAAAGGGATCAATAATAATACGGACAAAATGGGTGTCTGGATCTCCGGCTTCTTTGGAAGTGGTAAATCTCACTTCTTAAAAATTCTTTCTTATCTGTTAAAAAACAGTGTGGTAGAAGGAAAGAGAGCCATTGAGTATTTTACAGACGGAAAGAAAATCGATGATCCGATGCTGATTGCCAAGATGACCAATTCCGGAACCATTTCTTCTGATGTCATGCTCTTTAATATTGATTCCAAAGGATCTGCAAAGGTTGGATCAGGGAAAGAAGCCATCGTGGAAGTTTTTATGAAGGTATTCAATGAAATGCAGGGATACTGTGGATCTATTCCATATCTTGCAGAATTTGAACGCCAGCTGGACAACGAAGGCAGATTTGAAGAGTTCAAAGAGAAATTTGAAGAGATTGCAGGGGCACCTTGGGAGAAGAAGAGACAGGCTTTTGCAGTTATCCAGGATAAAATCGTAAAAGCAATCGTGGCTATGGATTTCATGAGTGAGGAGGCTGCCCGCAATTGGTGTAAGAATGCCAAGGGAAGTTATGACCTCAGTATTGAGAAGTTTGTATCTCTGGTCAAAGAGTACTGTGAGAAAAAAGGACCGAACCATCACGTTATTTTCCTTGTAGATGAGATCGGACAGTACATTGCGGATGATACCCAGTTAATGCTGAATCTGCAGACCATTGTAGAAGATCTGGGAACTGCCTGCAGAGGAAAAGCATGGGTGATCGTTACCAGCCAGGAAGATATTGATTCTATCACAAAGACAAAAGGCAATGACTTCTCCAAGATTCAGGGACGTTTTGATACCAGATTATCCTTGTCTGCATCCAATGTAGATGAAGTTATCCGGAAACGTATCCTGGAGAAAAACGAGATTGCAGAAGAATCCTTGAAGTTATTATATGAGCAGAAAGAATCCATTATCAAGAATCTGATCACATTTACGGCAGATACAGCAGATAAGAAATTATATACAGATAAAACGGATTTTGCAGATTGCTATCCGTTTATTCCATACCAGTTCAACTTACTTGGACAGGTGTTGACAGCTGTGCGTACTCATGGAGCCAGTGGAAAGCACTTATCTGACCAGTCCCGTTCTATGTTAGCACTGTTCCAGGAATCTGCGATCCGATTAAAGGACAGCCAGGAAGGTGTACTGGTACCGTTCAGCTATTTCTATGATCCGCTGCATAAATTCATTGACCATCAGCACAGTCAGGTCATTACGGATGCAGAGGATAACAGCAGACTGGGCGAGTTTGATGTGGAACTGCTGAAAGTCCTGTTTATGATTAAATATGTCAAAGAGATCAAAGCAAATGTAGATAACCTTACTACGCTGATGATCTCCAATATTGACGATGATCGTATTGAAATCCGTGGAAAGATCGAAGAATCCTTAAAGAAACTGATCCGAGAGACACTGGTACAGAAAAATGGAGAAATCTATATCTTCCTGACGAATGAAGAGCAGGAAATCAATAATGCCATCAATAACGAATCAGTAGAAATGGGCGAGATTATCGGAGAGGCATCTACTGTAATCTTCGAGGAAATCTTTACAGATAAGAAATATCGTTACAGCAGCCGTTATTTATTTCCATTCAACCAGAAGGTAGATGATCGGTATTTCAAGGGAAATCAGTCCAATGATATCGGAGTATCCATCATCACACCATATGGGGAAGATTATCCGGATTCTGCCCTGCGTATGCTTTCCGCACAGGAACATAGTGTGATTGTAAAATTACCGAATGACAGTACCTTCCTGGATGAGATTACAGATTCTATCAAGATCTATAAGTTCCTGAATAAAAATGCTTCTGGTGCAAGAGGAAGCTTTGACAGTATCCGTCGTGCAAAAGAAGATGAACGTATTGAAAAGAAAGACCGTATCCGTATCTTTATTGAGGATGCATTGAAACATGCGGATATCTATGTGAATGGTGATAAAGCAAATATCTCAGCCAAAGAGCCGGCAAGCCGTATCAATGAAGCACTTGGCAAGTTAGTAGCCATGCAGTATAACAAGCTGACCTATATGGAAACAGCTCCGGAACTTTCTGATATTGCTGCCGTATTCAATGGTAATGATGGACAGCTTTCTTTCCTTGGAACCAGTGATACAACACCGAATAAATTAGCACTGGAAGAAGTGATTCAGGTGATCAGCCTGAACAATGCAAGGCATATGAAGACTTCTCTGAAATCCCTGCAGGACAAATTCGGGGCAGCTCCGTATGGCTTTGATCCGAAAGATGTACAGTGGCTGGTTGCTATGCTCTTTAAGATGGGGAGAGTTTCCCTTACCTATAACAGCCAGAGTTTATCCATGTTGTCCAATACAAAAGATGAACTGGTACGTTACCTGACAAAACGTGAATTTGTCGAAAAACTGCTTATTGACATCAGGGAAAGAGCAACAGACGGACAGATCCGTTCCGTAAAAGAAGTATTGAAAGACTATTTTGGTTTCTCCGTATCCAGTGATGATGATGATACTATTATGAGAAACTTTAAGAATAAAGCACAGGATAAGCTGGAAACATTTGGTGAGATCATGATTGAATATCGTGTAAATCCAAAGCTGCCATGCAAATCTATGATGGAACAGGCGAAGAAGAATCTGGTAGAACTTCTGGCAATCAAAGAGCCGGTAGAGTTTTTTAAGACAGTGGATAAAAAGCGAGATGATCTGTTGGACGATGCAGATGATACTGCACCGGTATTTGACTTCTTCAAAGGTGGTCAGAAAAAGATCTTCGAAAAAGCATTGGAACAGATCCAGATGTTTGAAAACAGTAAGACCTATGTCCGAGAACAGGAAATCATGGATAATGTTGCCCAGATGGAAGCTATTGTGACAGCAAAAAACCCATTTGGACAGATTCAAAAACTGCCAGATATGTCTATGAAATTTGTAGAACAGTATGGAGCCTTACTGGAAAAAGAAGCAGAAGAAATGAGACCAATCGTGGATGATGATTTGGAGAAAGTATTACATACACTGGATGAAAAGGAATTTGCACCTGTATTCAGGGATAAGTTCGTGAATGCCTTTGCAGAATTAAAACAGAAACTGGATACATCTCATGAGATTGCGGCAGTGAAGAATATTAGACTGGAAAGCGATACATTAAAGCTTCGTTGCATGGATGAAATCACAGAATATGAAGAGGCACATCGTCCAAAACCAGTACCGCCTGTAACTCCGGTGACACCACCAACAGGTGGCGGTCATACAGAACCACCGAAGCCGGTAGCACCGCCAGTTCAGCCAAAACCGAAAAAGCGGAAAAACGTATCTATCAGTAATGTAGCAGGTGCAAGAACCTATTCTATCGAAAATGAACAGGATATTGACAAGTTCCTGGCAGAGATGAAGCGAAAATTATTACAAGAGCTGGAAGAGAATACTATCATTACATTGAGCTAATCATTCCAGTGGGAGGAAACAGTACATGAACAAGAATGCGATAAAGAAATTTGCCATAGAGGCAAGAAAAAAACTGATTGCTTCTGTTATAGATAAAGCCGGTATGCTTGGAATTACAGAAAAATCATGCAGTGAACCAATCACAAAAGGACCAGACTTTGAAGTATACCAGACCGTTGCAGGAACAGAAGTAACATTAAACAAAAGACAATGTGAACAGAGAAGACGACTGGTATCCCAGATTGAATCCCGAGGTTTTGAATCTGTTGTAGAAGAAGTGGCTTATACCTGGTTCAACAGGATCTGTGCAATACGTTTTATGGAAGTGAACGATTATCTTCCGAACAGAGTTCGTGTACTCTCCTCTGAAAAAGAAGGAAAGATGGAACCAGATCTTGTGACACAGGCACCAGATGTAGATTTAGACCTGACAGCACAGGAAAAAGAAGAGATTATTAACTGGAAAATGAGTGGCACATCAGAAGATACGGATAAAATGTTCGGCAAATTGTTCCTGAAACAGTGTCATCAGTTGCATGACATTCTGCCAGGACTTTTTGAGGCAGACTCTGATTATATGGAATTGCTGTTTGGTATTTCTTATACTAATAAAGATGATGTCATCTATATGCTGGTGAATCCGGAGACAGGTATTCCAGAAGCGGATTTTAATGTATCCACGCTGGATGAAGAAGGCAATCCGACTGGACAGGTGGAGATTATCGGATGGCTGTATCAGTATTACAATACAGAATTAAAAGATGATACCTTTGCAAAACTGAAAAAGAATGTAAAAATCACAAAAGAGCGAATTCCGGCAGCAACCCAGCTGTTTACACCGGACTGGATTGTTCGTTATATGGTTGAAAACTCTGTGGGAAGAATCTGGATCGAACATTTACGGGCAGTAGATCCAAGTATAGATGAAAAGGCAACCGCAGAAAGATTTGGATGGAAATATTATCTTCCGGAAGCAGAACAGGAAGAGTCCGTTAATATAAAACTGGCAGAAATTCGTACCACATACAAAGATCTGAAACCGACTGATATTACCTGTATTGATCCTTGTATGGGAAGTGGACATATCTTGATAGCTATGTTTGATGTGCTGATGGATATTTATGAAAGCGCTGGATATGACAAGAGAGAAGCAGCATTTGAAATCGTAGAACATAATATTCATGGACTGGATATTGATCAGAGAGCATATCAGCTGGCATATTTTGCAGTTATGATGAAAGGCCGTGGCTATAACAGACGGTTCCTGCGTGGAAGAGATGGAAAGCCAGAGCCGAAAGTGTATGCGATTGTAGAGAGTAATGAAATCAATCGGAATCATCTGCAGTTCTTCGGAACACATTTGAGTGAGATGGAAAGAAATCTGGCGGTTATGCAGATAGAAGGACTGCTGGATACTTTTAAAGATGCCAGAGAATATGGATCTATCTTGAACGTAGATGCATGTGAGTGGGATGTGCTGGAAAGATTTGTAGATGATTTGGGTACAACTGGACAGATTTCATTTGAGAGCGTAGGAAGTGAAGAGACACAGGAACAGTTGAAAAAGCTAGTAAAAGTGGCAAAAAATCTGGGACAGAAATATGATGCGGTAGTAACGAATCCACCATATATGGGAGCTTCTGGAATGGGAGCCAAATTATCAAAGTATGTGAAAGATAATTATTCTGATAGTAAGAGCGATTTGTTTGCTGTATTTATCGAAAAGTGTGGTCATATGGCAAAGAAAAATGGCTATCAGGCAATGATAACACAACACGCATGGATGTTCTTGTCAAGTTTTGAAAAATTGCGTGTAAAGATATTGGAAACAGATATTGTCAATATGGTACATCTTGGTGCAAGAGCATTTGAGGAAATTGGCGGTGAAGTAGTACAGACAACATCGTTTATTTTGAGAAAGAGTCATATTGCGGATTATAAAGGAAAATACTGTCGATTGATTGATCCGGTTTCTCAGCAGGGAAAAGAAGAAATGTTCTTTGCCGGGGAAAATCGTTATATAGCAGATCAGACTAATTTTTCAAAAATTCCAACTATGCCCATTGGTTATTGGATTAGCAATCAAATTTTCAAAGCATTAAGTGGAACTTTAGCATCAGACTTTGCTGATTTTTGTAAAGGAATGGACACAGGCGATAACAATAGATTTTTAAGATTATGGTTTGAAATCAATAGAGAGCGTATGAATTATCCTCAAAAATGGGTTCCATACAATAAAGGTGGTTCATATAGAAAGTGGTATGGAAATAATGAATATGTAGTTAATTGGGATATGGACGGTATGGAAGTTGTAAATTTCAAAGGTTCAAATATAAGAAATAAAAGATTTTATTTGAAACCTGGAATTACATGGTCGGCAACTGCTTCTGGCCCATTTTCTTGCAGATACTGTTTTGGCAATTTTATTTTTGACTCTAAAGGATGTATGGCGTTCACATCGGATAATAATAGATTGCGTTATTTGATGGGGGCGATGAATACAAAACCATTTTCAAAATTTATGCAAGTAGTATCACCCACCTTAGATTATAATCCGGGACCTGTGAGTCGAGGAGCAGTAATATTTGAAGAAGGGCATGATGATATATATAAAGATGTTGACGAAAATATTACAATATCAAAAGCAGATTGGGATGCCTTTGAAACTTCATGGGACTTTCAGCACCATCCGTTTCATTGTAAGGTTTCTACTATTGCTGAAGCCTTTGAACAGTGGCGGGCTGAATGTGACGAACGCTTTAACCAGCTGAAAGCTAACGAGGAAAAATTGAACCGTATTTTCATTGATATTTATGGTTTGCAGGATGAGCTGACACCAGAGGTGGAGAATAAGGATATTACTGTCCGTAAGGCTGACATTGGCAGGGATATTCGCTCTTTCATTTCCTATGCGGTTGGCTGCATGTTTGGACGTTATTCTCTTGATGAAGACGGTCTAATCTATGCCGGTAGTGAATGGGATAATAGTAGGTATAAGACATTTCTTCCAGATGATGATAACTGTATTCCAATCACAGATGAGGAATATTTCTCAGATGATATTGTTGGTCGTTTCATAGAATTTGTCAAGACAGTTTATGGTGCAGATACATTAGAAGAAAATCTTGATTTTATTGCAAATGCATTAGGAAACAAAGGTGATACTACCAGAGAAGTCATCCGTAATTATTTCCTGAAAGATTTTTATGCAGATCATCTGAAAGTATATCAGAAGAGACCGATTTATTGGTTATTTGACAGCGGAAAACAGAACGGGTTTAAAGCGTTGATATATATGCACCGATATGATGCTGACACCGTGGGACGTGTAAGAACAGATTATTTACACCGAGCACAGAAATATGTAGAGACAGCTATGCAGAGTGCTCAGTATACCATTAACAATGCATCATCAGCTTCAGAAAAATCTAAGGCAACCAAAGCAGTGACCAAATATACAAAGCAGCTTGCAGAAATGAAGATTTATGATGAAGCCATTGCCCATATTGCCAATAAGAGAATTGAGATTGATTTGGATGATGGCGTGAAAGTAAATTATGAGAAATTCCTGGGCGTGGAAGTTGCCCAGGAGGGAAAGAAAGCTTTAAAAGTGGATCTTTTGGCAAAAATAAAATAATAAAATGAAAGAGATGGGTGTTATGAATAGTTTACAAGAACAAATAGATACAATGTCTAAAGCTATTAAGACGGATAGTTACCCAATGTCAATTGGCGAGTTAGCAGCTTTGTATAAAGAGGGAGATTTGAATATTAGTCCAGCATATCAGCGTATGTTTAGATGGGATATAGAGCAGCAATCAGCCTTAATAGAGTCAATTATATTGCAAATTCCTATTCCTCCGATTTACGTATTTCAATCAGAAGATGGAAAATGGAATCTTATAGATGGTCAACAGCGTTTATCAACAATATTTAAGTTTATGGGAATTTTAAAAAGGGATATGCAAGATATTGAAGGCGGTGAAACAAATAAAAATTTATATGAGAGAGAACCATTAACAAGGACTAAATTTCTTCCAGCGCTAGAAGGAAAGTACTGGGAGGATGATGATCCAGAAAAGTCGTTAACAGATGTTCAAAGGAGATATATTAAGCGCTCAAAGATTTTGATAATAATAATAGATAAAAGCAGTGATAACTTTGCTCAGTATGAAATGTTTCAGCGATTAAATACAGGTGGTAGCCATTTGAGCCCTCAGGAGATTAGAAATTGTCTTCTTGTAGTTAAAAATGAGGATGTATATAAATGGTTTAAAATGTTGAGCGAAAATGAGGATTTTAGAAATGCAGTTCCTATTTCAGAGAAAGATGCAGATGAACAAGGGTATATAGAATTAGTAGTAAAATATTTCGTTCTAAGGTATTCAGAATTTGAGGTTAGAGATTCTGAAAATTATAATAATTTTATTACAGATGAAATTTTATCACTCATAGATGATGAAAAAATAGAGCGAGAAAAGGATGAAGATATTTTTAAAAGAACATTTAAGCTGATTTTTAATATTATGGGAGAAAATGCGTTTAAAAGATATAATCCAGAAAAAGATACGCATTACGGACCAGTTTTAGTGGGAGCTTATGAGGCTATAGTACCTGGTGTATCCGAAAACATTGAATATTATGAGAAAAATCACGAAATGCTCAAAAAGTGCATAGATGATATTTATACATCCCAAGAGTATAATGACGCAACCAAGCGTGGGGTCAGACCGGTTGCAAGGATTAAGAAGTTGGCAATAGCTAGCAGAAACTTACTAAATGGCAGCGAAAATTGAAACAGTTGAAGAACTAGAGACAAAACTTCAAGAAGATCTAGCCTGGAGAAAAAAGGAAATGCTATCCATTAAGATGATGGCCGATAAAGGTGACGCTAATGAGAGTATTTTATTACGTTCAGGGATAACGATGCTTTGTGCACATTTTGAAGGATTTGTTAAATTTGCTTCTAACTGTTACGTAAAATATGTATCTGCACAAAAAATTAATACTCGTCTTCTAAAAGACAATTTTATGGCATATAGTCTGACCAATGCTATAAAGAAGTGCAGCAATACAGAAAAAATAAGTGTGTATCAAAAGGTAATTGATAAGGTACGTGGAATATATGATGCACCATTTTGTGAAAAGAGAGATGTGATATCAACACATTCTAATCCAAGTAGTACAGAATTAAAAGAAATTGTTGCAAGTATAGGACTAGAAACAGATATATTTGATTTGAAAGCAAACTATATTGATAGTAATTTGTTAAACAACAGACATAAGGTTGTTCATGGTGAACGTTATCCAATTGACAAAGAAGATTTTAGAAAAACATTTGAAGTCATTATGGAATTGATTGAACAGTATGAAGGGTTGATAGTTCAGGCAGCGGATGAAAAAAAGTTTATGAAAGAGAGTAATGATTGATGCAAATTTTAGGACAAATTCCTACTCCCCCCAAATACGTAAATTTAATGCTTGATGAAGTGGGATATCAAGAACAGTTATTAGGAAAAACTTTTATAGACAATTCATGTGGCGATGGAAATATTTTGGTAGAAGCTGTAAAAAGATATATTAGTGCATCTAAAAAAGAAGGATATACAAGAGAAGCTATAAAAAGAAATATAGAACGTGATATCTTTGGGTGTGATATTGATAAGAAAGCTGTAAATACAACTATCAAACGTTTGAATGAAATTGCGGGGAAAGAAGAACTATATGATGTAAGATGGAATGTTCAAATAGTGGATTACTTAGAAACAGATGCAAATAAATTTGATTACATAGTTGGTAATCCACCATATATTACATATCACGATTTGACAAAAACGCAAAGAGAATATGTAAAGAAAAATTTTATATCTTGTCAGGAGGGGAGATTTGATTATTGCTATGCATTCATAGAAAAAAGTATCAAATCATTAACTGTGACAGGAAAAATGGCATATTTAATTCCGTTTAGTATATTTAGAAATAGATTTGCTTTTGATCTTCGAAAACAATTACTGGAAAAACTCTGTAAAATTATTGATCTGTCAGGTATAGATGTTTTCCCGAACAGAACAGTTGGGACAGCAATAATTATATGTAAAAATGAGAATGTAGAAGAAGTAGAATATATACATGAAGAAAACAAACCAAACCAAATAAGAAAGTTAGCATTTGATGAAAAGTGGGTTTTTGAAACACAACCAATTGCTGAAAAAAAATTTGGGGATTATTTTACTGTTTTAAATAGCGTTGCGACTTTAAAAAATGAGGTTTATCTTTTTGAGCCTGAAAGAGAAGATGATAAGTACTATTATTTTAAAGATGAAAAAATCGAAAAAGCAATGGCTCATACTGCGGCCAGTCCGCGGAGTAGACGAACCAATCGAAATTACAAAATTATATTCCCATATAAGATAAATGAGCAGAATATAGAAAGAATAAAAGAAGAAGATTTTCAAATACAATATCCTTACACATATCAATATCTTTTAAAGAAAAAAAAGGATTTGCTGGGGAGAACTTTAGATAAAAAAACAACTTGGTATGAATATGGCAGAAGTCAGGCATTATCAAGTATGAGTAGTGAAAAAATACTTATTCCAATGGTGGTATCCAGTAAACTTATAATGTATAAAGAGGAAGCGGATACTATTCCCTTTGCAGGATATTTTATTACGTGTAAAACTTCCAATTATACGTTAGATGATGCAAAAAGTATTCTGGAAAGCCAAGAATTCATGAATTATATAAAAGCATATGGAACTCCGACGACAAAGACATCATATAGGATTTCCACTCGTGATATAAAGAATTTTAGATTTTAATAATATTTATTCTCTTGCAAAATGAATTGAGGTGACAGACGAATGAAGTTAAAAAATATCAAGATTTCAAACTACAGATGTTTCAAAGAAGCAGAGATTGATTTTGATGATCATATTACATTGGTAGTTGGTAAGAATGGTGCAGGTAAAACCGCAATATTGGATGCTGTAGCAGTTGCTGTCAGCACGTTTTTACTAGGTATAGATGGAGGCGTTAGCAGAAGTATATTAAAGGACGATGCAAGATATGAGTTCCATGATTTAAACGGAACGATCGATCCGCAGCATCAGTTTCCGGTAAGTATTGAGAGTATTGGTGATTGCCTGAACCAGCAAAATGTGAAATGGATTCGTTCTCTGAATTCTGAAAGTGGCAAGACAACCATTAAAGATGCGGGCGAATTGACAGGACTTGCGAAGAAAGCCCAGAATCAGATTATGACAGGAGATAAATCCCTGGTACTTCCTTTGATCTCTTATTACGGAACGGGACGCTTATATGCACAGAAGAAAGAAAAGAGAAATTTGAAATCTTTAACAGAATTTAAACGTCAAGTCGGTTATGTGGATTGTATGGCAGCAGAGTCGAATGAAAAGTTGATGTTGAACTGGTTCCAGACGCAAACATTGAAAAGTCTTCAGGAACAGCAGAAGACAGGCATACTGGAAAGACCATTGCTTTTGAAAACAGTTGAAAAAGCAATCTGTAGAAATTTTGAGAGAATTAGTGGTGCACGAAACGCCCGCCTTTTCTTTGATCTTGATACGCATAGATTGGTATTGGAATTTGAAACTACAGATGGCAATGTACAGAAATTTGCGATGGATGAAATGAGTGATGGATATAAGAACACGCTTAGCATGATCGGTGATATTGCTTATCGTATGGCAGTATTAAATCCTACACTTGGAGATCAGGTACTGGAAAAAACACCAGGCGTTGTACTGATAGATGAAATAGATTTACATTTGCATCCGCAGTGGCAGCAGACAATTTTGAGCGATCTCCATGCAATTTTCCCGGAAGTTCAGTTTGTTGTCAGTTCTCATGCTCCGGCAGTTATTAATTCTGTTCCAAGAGAGCAGATTCGGATTCTGGATCATGGAGAAATCTATATGCCTGTGGCACAGACTTATGGCAGAGATGCAAATTCTATATTGCGGGAGGTTATGCAAGTATCAGAACGTCCGGCTGACATTAAGCAGCGTATGGATTTATTCTATTCACATATGGATGTAAACAATTACAAAGAAGCAGACAAGGTTTTAACGGAGATTGAAGAAATCGTCGGAACAACAGATCCGGATATCGCAGCCGCAAGGACATCTCTGGATTTGGAAAGAATATTGGGGGAATAGTTTATGATCGTTATAAAAAGAGGAAAAGAACCCAATAGTCTTTTGAAATTCCGTAAAGATAATCCAGATGCTGATTATGAGACAGATATGCCTACGGACGTAGCAAAAGATATTCGGGAGCAGATGTGGGAAGAACAGAGATGCTTATGTGCATATTGCATGAAGAAAATAGATGCTCCTGCTGTAGTGAGAATTGAACATTGTAGACCGAGACATCCGAAAGATGAACAGGAACATGATAAAAAAGCGACGCTGGACTTTAAATGGATGCTAGGTGTGTGTTATGGAAATAGTCTGGTAAGAGGTGTGAAACCAGAAGATAAAACCTGTGATGCACACAGGGGCAATACAGAGCTTACGGTGAATCCGTTTGATGAATTGTCTGTCAGAAAGATTAAGTATAAAGCGGATGGTAGCATTTACTCGGATGATGCGGATATCAATAAAGATGTGACAGAGACATTGAACTTGAATTGCCAGGCACTTTCGTTACCACAGACACGGAAAAATGTTTTGATGGCAGAGAAGAATAGAATCATGAGAAAATGCAAAGGCAAATCACAAGATGCATTTATACATGAACTGGAACGCACTTATGCAAGTCTTGTGCAGGAAAGAAATTTAACTCCGTATTGCGGAATTATTATTTCCTGGCTTGAGAGCAAATTGAAGATATCATAAACTGTGCAGATATTTAGCACAAATAAACTTGAAGGTGAAAAGATGGATTTACAAAATATACAAGAACAGCTAAACAATGAATTTTCTAAAGAAGAGACTCATATTATATTCTGGTTTGATGATAAAGGGGAATATGAAGACGAAATATCTGAGTTACAGTTGGATAATGCAAAATTACATATTTTGGATGGAACAAACTGGTTTTATTCCAAATGGTTATTAAATGAATCAGATACAGAGAATAAGTATCTTGTATATGCACCATTTCCAAAACCAAGTGATGCAGAGAATCCATTGGCAGATATGTATTATTACTCGGTTCCGTACTACACGGACCGAGTATCCCAGATGTCACAGGAGATTGGAATTGATAATCGGTTTAAAGAACATCTGGCACAGTACAGCAACTTCTGGAAAAACAAGAATCGTATTGAGAAGTTTAAAGAACTCGGCATAGACCATTTCAATGTGGAAACCATTGATATTGGTCTTATTGCCGTGCTTACAGATGTGAAGACTCCGAATTTTGAAGAGATTACAAGACAGTTATTATTAAACGACAGCGATGCATACATGAAAGCACTTGAGGATAACGGACTTTTAGAGAAGTTCTGGGAATTATGTGAGAAGTATTTTGGATATCAGTCTGAAAATCCAAACGTAGAT
>CANPET010000020.1 GCA_947573465.1 uncultured Eubacterium sp. | reverse complement strand
AATTGCTTCTAAGATGGGAATTTCAACGATTCAGTCATATCAGGGTTCACAAATTTTTGAGGCCATTGGTATTTCAAAAGAAGTCATTGACAAGTATTTTACAGGAACAGTCAGCCGTGTAGAAGGCATTACAATCAAGGACATTGAGGATAGTGTAAAAGATCTTCATTCCAAAGCATTTGACCCATTGGGATTAGATGTTGATTTGACATTGGAGAGCAATGGAGACCATAAGGCTAGAAGTGGTAAGGAGCAGCACAAGTACAATCCTGCCACAATCCACACATTACAACAGGCTACATGGACAGATAATTATCAGTTGTTTAAACAGTATACACATATGATAGATGAGGAAATGTCACCATTCCATTTACGAGGACTGATGGATTTCAACTATCCGGAAAACGGAGGTATTTCAATTGACGAAGTAGAAAGTGCTGAATCTATTATGAAGAGATTTAAGACAGGTGCTATGTCTTATGGTTCCATTTCACAGGAAGCACATGAGACGATGGCGATTGCTATGAATATGATTGGTGGTCGTTCTAATTCAGGTGAAGGTGGAGAATCTATTGAAAGATTAACTATCGGAGAAGATGGTTTAAATAAATGTTCGAAAATTAAGCAGGTGGCATCTGGACGTTTTGGTGTCACATCAAGATATCTTGTAAGTGCAGAGGAACTTCAGATTAAGATGGCACAGGGAGCAAAACCAGGTGAAGGTGGACATTTACCTGGAAAGAAAGTTTATCCATGGGTAGCAAAGACCAGACATTCTACACCAGGTGTAAGTTTGATTTCACCACCACCACATCACGATATTTACTCTATTGAGGATTTGGCACAGTTGATTTACGATTTGAAGAACTCAAACCGTGATGCCAGAATTTCAGTGAAGTTAGTATCGGAGGCAGGTGTTGGAACTGTAGCAGCAGGTGTTGCTAAGGCAGGAGCACAGGTGATTCTTGTATCAGGTTTTGACGGTGGTACAGGTGCTGCTCCGGAAAATTCTATTTACAATGCAGGCCTTCCTTGGGAATTAGGTCTTGCAGAAGCACATCAGACATTGATTGCTAATGGGCTCCGGCACAAGGTTGTTGTGGAGACAGATGGCAAGTTAATGAGTGGTAGAGATGTAGCTATTGCAGCAATGCTTGGCGCAGAAGAATATGGGTTTGCCACAGCACCACTGGTAACGATGGGCTGTGTTATGATGAGAGTATGTAATCTGGATACCTGCCCGGTAGGTGTTGCTACACAGAATCCGGAACTTCGTAAGAACTTTAAAGGAAAACCGGAATATGTTGTAAACTTTATGAAGTTCATTGCAGAAGAACTTCGGGAGTATATGGCAAAACTTGGTGTTCGAACATTGGATGAGTTGGTTGGTCGTGCCGATTTACTGAAAGTAAAGGAAGGTATTGATTTAAAGAAGGCAGCAGAAGTTGACCTTAGCAAGATATTAAATACTGATTTTGCAGGGGAGAGAGTTCAGTATATTGGTAAGAATGAATATGACTTTGAATTAGAAAAAACAAAGGATATGACAGTTATTCTGCCAAAATTGCAGAAAGCATTAAATAGCAGGAAAGCGGCAACTGTTGAGGTAAATGTAACAAACATTGACCGGTCTCTTGGTACAATCTTTGGTTCAGAGATTACAAAGAAATATCAGGATACATTAGAAGATGATATGTACACAGTGAAAGCTTATGGTGCAGGTGGACAGAGTTTCGGCGCTTTTATTCCGAATGGTATGACAATGGAATTAATTGGAGACAGTAATGACTATCTTGGTAAAGGTTTATCAGGTGGTAAGCTGATCGTATATCCGCCGAAAGGCTCACGCTTCCAGCAAGATGAAAATATTATTATTGGTAATGTGGCATTCTATGGTGCAACAAGTGGTAAAGCTTACATCAATGGTGTGGCAGGAGAGAGATTTTGTGTAAGAAACTCTGGTATCACAGCAGTCGTTGAAGGTGTGGGAGACCACGGATGCGAGTATATGACCGGTGGTCGCGTAGCGGTCATCGGTAAGGTAGGAAAAAACTTTGCAGCAGGTATGAGCGGCGGTGTTGCTTATGTACTGGATGAAAATAATGATCTTTACAGAAAAACAAATAAATCACTTGTTTCTACAGAAGAGTTGTCAAACAAATATGATGTTTTAGAACTGAAGGGAATGATAGAGGAACATGTGAAATATACGAATTCAGTAAAGGGTAAGGAAATTTTAGAACACTTTGAATCATATTTACCAAAGTTTAAGAAAATAATTCCTTACGACTACAAGAAGATGTTAGAGACGATTGCTCAAATGGAGCAGAAGGGTTTGAATCCGGAGCAGGCACAGATCGAAGCATTTTATGCAGCAACGAGATAGAGCAAGGTAATGCGACGATTATACTGCTACGCAGCGTCGCAAGCAGGTAATCAATTTGCAGGTAAATTGGTTACAATATGGGAGGTATTACAATGGGAAAACCAACAGGATTTTTAGATTATGAAAGAGAAGAGGCACAAGCAGCTTCTCCGAAAGAAAGAATTAAAAACTTTAACGAGTTCCATGAGCCTCTATCTGTTGAAAAACAGAAGTGTCAGGCTGCCAGATGTATGGAATGTGGAGTGCCATTTTGTCAGAATGGTCAGGTAATATCCGGAATGGTTTCAGGTTGTCCATTGAACAATCTGATTCCGGAATGGAATGATTTATTATATATGGGAAATATGGAGCAGGCATATAACAGACTTCATAAGACAAACAACTTCCCGGAATTCACATCGCGTGTATGTCCTGCACTTTGTGAGAAGGCTTGTACCTGTGGACTAAACGGCGATGCAGTAACCGTTAGAGCAAATGAGCATTTGATTATTGAAAACGCATATGAGAAGGGATTTGCGGCTGCAAAAGCACCGACTGTCAGAACAGGAAAGAAGGTGGCAGTCATTGGTTCCGGACCATCAGGACTTGCAGTAGCAGACCAATTAAATAAGAGAGGACATAGTGTAACTGTTTATGAGCGTGATGACAGAATAGGCGGACTTTTGATGTATGGTATTCCAAATATGAAATTGGAGAAACATATTATCGATAGAAAAGTAAATATCATGAAAGAAGAGGGTGTGGAATTTATCACTGGTGTTAATGTAGGAAAAGATATTAAGGCAAGTGAGATTTTAAAGAAATACGATAAGGTAGTACTTGCCTGTGGTTCTAGAAATGCAAGAGATATTAAAGCGCCTGGTCGTGATGCCAAAGGGATTTACTTTGCAGTAGATTTCCTAACATCAACTACAAAAGCTTTACTTGACAACGATGGTAAATTAGTAGATGGAACATTTATTTCAGCAAAGGATAAGGATGTAGTAGTTATTGGTGGTGGTGATACAGGAAATGACTGTGTCGGAACATCAATTCGTCATGGTGCAAAGAGTGTACTTCAGCTTGAGATGATGCCAAAGGCACCAGATGAAAGATTGGCAAGCAATCCTTGGCCAGAGTGGCCGAGAGTCTGTAAGACAGACTACGGTCAGGAAGAAGCAATTGCTGTATTTGGTGAAGATCCACGTGTATATCAGACAACCGTAAAAGAATTTGTAAAAGATAAAGATGGAAACTTATGTAAACTGGTTCTTGTGAAACTGGAAGCAAAGAAAGACGAAAAGACAGGTCGTATGAACATGGTAGAAATTAAAGGTTCAGAGTATGAAGTAGACTGTCAGTTAGTTCTGATTGCAGCAGGTTTCCTTGGTTCAGAAGATTATGTAACGAAAGCATTTAAGGTAGATACAGACTCTAGAACAAATATTGCAACAATGCCTGGTAAATATGCTACCAGTGTAGAAAATGTATTTACTGCAGGTGATGTGCATAGAGGACAGTCGTTGGTCGTATGGGCTATCAGAGAAGGAAGAGACTGCGCAAGAGAAGTAGATGAGTCACTGATGGGATACACAAATCTATAGAGATAGTGGGTAGTAAACCGAAATTATGCCGCGCGAAGAAAAATTCAATATACAGTAATTATATTGTAGATTACTGATTTTCGAATTAGTTGAAATAAGATTATAAATAGAAAATTCCTTGAGGACATGGATTCTCAAGGAATTTTTTATCTCTATTTTATAAAGTTTACAGAGTGAAAAAGCAACATAAAAAATAGTAAATGCATATAAATAAAATGTTGACTTTTGTGCGAAGACAAAGTATAATGCAACAAATAGCATAAATAAAAAGGAGGAAGTGTATGAAAGTTACAGAAGAAGTGCAAAAGAAGTGGGAGAATCTTGATTTGTCCAATGATTTTGTTTTTAAGCATGTTTTACGAAATCCAGACATTTGTAAAAGAGTACTAAGTGAAATCATGGGACATGAAATTGAAAAGATAGAGTTTTCAGCTTATGAAAAGACGATTGATGCAAGATTAGACTCTAAAGGTGTAAGATTAGATGTATATGTGAAAGATGGAAATGGAACAGTTTACAATGTAGAGATGCAGTCGGTTGATAAAAAGAATATAAAAAAGAGAGGAAGGTATTATCATAGCTTAATTGATTTAGATTTGTTGGAAAAAGGTGCAGATTATGAAAAATTAAATAAATCTGTAGTGATATTTGTATGTAAATATGATGTGTTTGGACTAGGGAGATATCAATATACATTTCATAGTAAATGTGAAGAAGAAAATTTGGATTTGGAAGATGAAAGCACAACAATTTTTCTAAATACAAAAGGAACAGTAGGGGATATAAGTGATGAATTAAAAATTTTTTTGAAAGCTATTGATGGTATATTTACCCCAGATGAATTTTCTGCTATACTCGAAAAAGAAGTAGCAAATATTAAAAATTCCCAAGAGAGGAGAGCAGAATATATGTTGTACGAATTAAATATAAAGGATGCAGAGAAACGTGGCATTGAACGTGGGCGTGAAGAATTGCTTACAGAAAAAATAAATAAAAAATTACAAAAGGGAAAAAGTATAGAGCAGATAGCGGAAGAATTAGAAGAGAGTGTGGAAGTGATAGAAAAAATGTTAGAAAAATAAAATATATAATAGAGAAAGTATGGTGAATACCACTAATATATGAATTAGTTGGAATGAGATTATAGATAAAATTTCCTTGAGGACATGGATTCTCAAGGAAATTTTATTATTATGGTAGTGTTAACAATGTTAGCATTATTGATTTCGTTTGGTGGATTTATTATCATATTCCTGAACTTTCTTCAAAAGAGAAATAGTAAGGACGACGATTAGAAACACGTTTTGTGAGTTTCTAATCTCAAATAAAAAGCCTATCCTGTCAGCCCACAGGAGTAAGAGCACAGCCACATTTTTGGAGGCTTCGGAAGAGGGGGTAAAGTTGTTTAATGTAGTTATTTTATATAAGAAAAATGAAAAGTGGAGGGGATATATATATTTAAATCATGTATTTGAATATATTTTAATAAAATATTATGAGAATGTATTTATGAAAAGAGTAAATAATGAGTGATAGCAAACAACTTATAAGTAACCAATGTAATTTCACCTCTGTGAAACCGGCGATGATGGAGTTGCCGTATCCTGAACTTCAGGTAACAGGACAAAATCTGAAATATGCGAATCTGCTTACAATGGATTATTGTGGAGGCGTATCAGAAATGACAGCCATTACACAATATATTAATCATGAAAGCAGAATGTCCGGTCAGCGATGTGCTTTGGCAAAAGTACTTTTAGGGATTGCGATGGCAGAAATGATTCATTTACAAAAACTAGCTGAACTTATCTGGATGCTGGGTGGAAGTGTGGATTTTGTGGCACGCCAGCAGAATGGACAGCAGAGAATGTGGACACCGTCTTCTGTGAAAACTTCGGATAATATTGAAAAAATGATTCAGCAGGATATAGAAGGGGAAAGGGGAGCTATTCAGCAATACAAAATGCATATGCAGATGATACAGGATATCCATGTTAATCGGGTTCTGCATAGAATTATTCAGGATGAGGAGTACCATATAATGCTGTTACAGGCAGCAGTGAAAATGTGCTGATGATTATAGCAGAGTAGGAAGTTATATTTATAAAAATAGTGAAAAGATGAAATATTGCTGTAGATATGGTAGAATGACTTTAAATGAAAAAAATTAACACAAATGAATTATAACCTGTTATAGAGCGTTTGATATGGGTTATAATTTGTTTGTGAAAATAAAATACAAAGAGGAAAGAGAGTAAAAATGGTAAGGTTTGGAATTTTGGGAGCGGGTCATATCGCCCATGCAATGGCCGGTACGATTGTGCAGATGAAAGATGTTCAGATGTATGCAGTTGCATCCAGAAATTTAGAGAAGGCAGAAACTTATAAAGAACAATATGGAATGGAAAAGGCATATGGCTCTTATGAGGAATTAGCCAGAGATGATAACGTTGATGTAATTTATATTGCAACACCGCATTCGTTACATTACGAGCATGCGAAGATGTGTTTAGAATATGGAAAACATGTATTGTGTGAAAAAGCATTTACGGCAAATGCAAAGCAGGCAAAAGAACTGATTGCGATAGCTGAAGCAAAAGGTTTGTTTTTAGGGGAAGCTATGTGGACAAGATTCATGCCATTAACGAAGAAACTGGTTCAGTTATTGGAACAGAAAGTCATTGGTGATGTTACTTTTATGACTGCGAATCTGAATTTTCCTATGATGCATAAAGAAAGGCTGATGAGACCTGAACTCGCAGGAGGAGCACTTTTGGATGTGGGAATTTATCCATTAACAATGGCATCAATTGTAATGGGAGATGAGATTGAGGATATCAGTGCCACAGCGATATTAACAGATGATGGTATGGATAAGATGGGACAATATACCATATGCTACAAAAATGGAACAATGGCAGATTTGAATTCAGGGATGTGCTCTTTTGGTGATGGAAGTGCTGTGATATATGGTACTTTGGGGCATATATTAGTAGAGGGAGTTAATTGTATACAGGGGATTAAGGTGTATGATGGTAACTGGAATGTTATAGAAGATATAAGACAGGAAGGGCAGATTAGCGGGTATGAATACGAGGTAGAGGCTTGTGTAAAAGCAGTAGAGCAGGGGAAGACCGAATGCCCAGAGATGACACATAAGCAGACCATAAAGATGATGGAAGTTATGGATGAGATAAGAGAAAAAATGGGAGTAAAGTATCCCTTTGAAGATTAGGAGATAGAAAGGAAGATAGATATGAAAGTTTTAATGTTTAACGGAAGCCCCAAAGCAAAGGGGTGTACATATACTGCTTTGGATGAGATGGCAAGGATATTAAACGAAGAAGGTATAGAAACAGAAATTATGCATGTAGGTGCCAGTCCTCAGGGCAGCTGCATGGGGTGCTGTGGCTGTAGTGAAAGCGGAGAATGTGTATATGGTGGAGAAGTTGTAGAAGCTGCAAAGAAATTACAGGAAGCAGACGGTGTTGTATTTGGCAGTCCGGTTCATTATGCATCGGTTAGTGGCAATATGATGGGATTTATGCACAGATTGGCATGGAGTGCAGGAAAATTTCTGAAATATAAACCGGCAGCAATGGTTGTCAGTGCCAGACGTGCAGGAACAACCAGTGCTCTTGACGAGATTGCAAAAGTTCCAGAATTTTATCATATGCCATTGATTAACGGAAATTATTGGCCGATGGTTCACGGAAATACTCCGGAAGATGTTATGAAGGATGAAGAGGGATTACAAATTGTAAGAAATATTGCCAGAAATATGGCATGGATTTTAAAATGTATCGAAATTGGGAAAGAAAATGGAATTGAACACCCTGAGGAAGAAACTAAGATTAAGACCAATTTTATTCGGTAAAGACATAAAGATTTCATCAAAATATCACAAAACATTTATTGCATATATTCAGATGAGCGTTTATACTATTACTTGGTAATGAAAGACAATAAATGAAAGGACAGAATATGGAAGAGAATAATTTAGAGAATGAATATATCAATGAGGAGAACAAAGAAGAAGTAGAGAATACATATATTGAACCTCAAGTTCCGGATGAAGAAAAGGAAAAAAAGAAAAAGTTCAAGAAAAATAAAGGCGAGAAAGAAGAGTTTAGTTTGAAAAAAGAAATTTTCAGCTGGATTAAGATTTTTATTATTGCAGTAGTAATCGCTTTTGTTGTGAATAATTGCATTATTATGAATGCCAATGTACCATCAGGCTCGATGATGAACACGATCTTAAAAGGAGACAGAATGATAGGTCTTAGAACAGCTTACTGGTTCTCAGACCCGGAAAGAGGAGATATCGCTATTTTTGAAAATCCTGACTACAATGAGAATGGAAGTCTGGCAGAAGACAAATATTATGTAAAACGTGTCATAGGACTGCCGGGAGATAAAGTGGTTATTAAAAATGCAAAAATATATATTAACGATTCTGAAAAACCTTTAAATGAATCTTATTTGCCGGAGGAGTGGTTATATGTTAATGGTGAAGACGAGGTCTTAGAATATAAAGTGCCAAAGGATTGTTATTTTATGTTAGGAGATAATCGTAATAATTCTAATGATGCAAGATTCTGGACCAATACGTATGTAAAGAGAGATAAAATTCTGGCAAAAGCAGAATTTAAATATTGGTCAAATAAAAAGATTGATTTAGAAATGTTTGATAAAGCAACATATTAAATGGAAAAAGGTAGTTATTCATTTACTGATGGATTCAGTGAAATTTGAATAATTACCTTTTTCTTATTGGTGTAAAGCATATGTTACTGTGGAATCTTTTATTTGAAATCCTAATTTTCTGTATAGATTGTACGCCGGTGTATTTTCTTTACTGACATGTAGTAAGGCGCTAGTATACATATGAGATAAATCAAAAAGTACTTCCTGTAAAAACTGATATCCATATCCCTTGCCACGACATTCTTTAAGAGTTTCTACATCGGAAATAAAAATGAAGTCATCGTTAAATTTAGAAATGTTGCAGGATACAATCTTTATTCCCTTATTGACATAATGATATTGAGATGAATTGTCTGTGATAAGTTCAAAACTGCCTGGATTTTCAGGAGGTTTGAATGTGTTTAATTGGACATACATTAACAATTCTGTAGAGACATAAGAAAAATTATTTTTTTTCAAAAAATCAATACCAATCAAGTTATTCGGGTGAACAGATATTTCAATATTGGAGATTTTATAATCATCTAAAAAGTTACCTAATAATTGCTGCCCAATGTGTTCACGTCTTTTATCAGGGTGTACAAAAATACTGATTTCTAGGCTATTTGAGTCAATAATATAAACTGATAAAAAACCTAATAATTGTTTCTTAAGTTCCACATAATATAATCGGGGAGATTTCGGAAAAATATCAAAGTCATCTTCTATGCAATAGGGATGATTTAAGTTGTCATACTTGCAGCAACTGTTATATAAATCATCACATTGAAGTTTTAATGTATGATTTAATTGTACTGTTTTAGAAAAAATATAATTTGATTTCATAATATAATACCTCCTTTGGATTATAACAAAGTCAATAGAAAAAATATAGTATGTGTGTTATATTTATAAGGATGATTGTGAATATATAAAGGAGAAAAGAATATGCTTAAAATAGGGTCACATGTAGGAATGAGTGGAAAAGAGATGCTGTTGGGTTCAGCGAAGGAAGCCAAGTCTTATGGTGCAAATGTGTTTATGGTTTACACAGGAGCGCCACAGAATACGAGAAGAAAAGATATTAGTGAATTGCGGATTGATGAGGCTCATGAATATATGAAAGAAAATGGAATTGAAGATATTATTATTCATGCTCCTTATATCATTAATTTGGGAAATACGATTAAACCGGAAACGTATGAGATTGCAGAATCATTTCTGGCGAGTGAATTGGAGCGAAGCAGTGCAATGGGAAGTCATGTAATGGTATTACATCCGGGGGCTCATGTCGGTGCAGGAACAGAAGCAGGAATTGCTCAGATTGTAAAAGGGATTAATAATGTTTTGACAAAGGACACAGATGTATATATTGCATTAGAGACAATGGCAGGAAAGGGCAGTGAAATTGGAAGAAGTTTCGAAGAACTGGCAAAAATATATGATGGTGTCAAATACAATGAAAAACTGCGTGTATGTTTTGATACCTGTCACGTGAACGATAGCGGATATGATTTAGTAAATGATTTGAGTGGAACGTTGGATCAGTTTGATAAAATCATTGGAACAGAACAGATTGCAGTTTTTCATATCAATGATAGTAAAAATCCTTGTGGAGCTGGGAAGGACAGGCATGAGAACATTGGATTTGGGAATATTGGATTTGATACATTGAAAGAAATTATATATATGAAAGATTTTGAGAATATTCCTAAGATTCTAGAGACTCCTTATGTTAAAGATCCAGATGATAAGAAAAAGTCATATGCACCATATAAATATGAAATTGAAATGATTCGTAAAGGTGAATTTAATCCTGAATTACAAAATCTAATCTTAAATAATAGCAGATAAATGTAATATTTACAGGTATAGATATATGACCAATAATAACTTACACAAAGAAGGTGATTGTACACAATGGATAATTTAATATATAGTTTGAATGCCACAGTTCCGGTTTTTCTGGTAATTGTGGCAGGTTATATTTTTAAAAAGCTTGGCTGGATTAATGAAGGATTTATAAAATCTGCAAATAAAATTACATTTACGATTACACTTCCGTTACTTTTGATACAGGATATGATGAGTAATGACTTTTTGCAGGAGTTTGAGCTAAAGTACATACTTTATTGTGCTATTGTTACAACGGTATGTTTTATCGGAACAACGATTGGTGCAAAATTATTTTTAAAAGATAAATCTATTGTAGCAGAGTTTGTTCAGGCATCATATCGAAGCAGTGCCGCAGTTCTTGGAACAGCTTTTGTGTTGAATATTTATGGAAATACAGGAATGGTTCCTCTTATGATAGTGGGGGCTGTACCATTATATAATATATATGCTGTGGCAATTCTTACGATAGAATGTCCGTCTCAGGACACTGAACATAATCATACAATCAAGAAAACCTTAAAAGGAATTGTTACAAATCCTATTATTCTGGGGATAGTAATAGGAGTTATCTTTTCAGCATTGAGAGTAGAGTTTTCACAGATGGTGGATAATACAATCAGTAGTCTTGCAAAGATAACCACGCCTTTAGCATTACTTGCCATCGGAGGAAGTTTTGAAATAGGAAAAGCAATTGAGAAGGTAAAACCATCTGTAATTGCCACTGTATTAAAACTTGCAGGCTGGCCAATAATATTTTTACCGATAGCGGTTGCAATGGGATTTCGGGACGCAAAACTTATGGCATTGGTGATTATGCTTGGTTCACCAACCACACCAAGTTGTTACATAATGGCAAAGAATATGAAGTCCGAAGGTACATTAACCAGCAGCGTGATTGTGCTGACAACTTTGTTTTCTGCATTTACAATTACAGCGATTATATTTGTACTGAGAAGCATGGGATATTTATAAAAAATGAAATAGTACTTTGGAGGTTATGATGAAGCGAGAAGAACAAAATATAAAAGATACATGGAAGATGGAAGACTTGTTTTCCAGTGATGAAGTCTGGGAAAAAGATTTGGAAAAGGCAATCAGTCTGGTGAAGGAATATTCAAAATATGCAGGAAAAATTTCAAAAGATAAAGAAGTATTACTAACCTATTTTAAATTCAATGATGAGGTTAATCTGCTTGCTGAGCGTTTATATGTTTATTCTAATCAGAAGTACCATCAGGATATGGCGAATGCAAAATATCAAACATATTCAGGAAAGGCACAAAAGCTTGTTGTAGATATTGGAAGTGCATCTGCTTTTGTGGAACCGGAACTTTTGAGTATTGATGAGAATACACTTCTTAGCTGGATGAAAGATGAAAGATTTGCAGATTACAGAAGATATGTCAGCGAAGTGCTGAGAAGTAAAAAGCATACTTTAGATGAAAAGACAGAAGAGATTCTGGCAAAAAGTAAAAGAATGGCAAATGCTGCAGACAATATATATGCGATGTATAATGGGGCAGATATTGATTTTCCTGTGATTACGAATAGTGAAGGAGAGGAAATTAAAATCACTCATGCAAACTTTGTTCCTATTTTATCAGGAACAGACAGAGAATTGCGGGAAAAAGCCTTTCATGCGTTATACAGCACTTATGGTAAGATGGAAAATACGCTTGCAGCTACTTTTAATGCAAATGTAGAGCAGGCATGCTTTTATGCGGATGTGAGGGGATATTCTTCTACGAGAGCAATGTATCTGGATGGCAGTAATGTGCCGGAAAGTGTTTATGATAATCTGATAGATACGGTTCATGAGCATATTCATCTGATGCACCGTTATGTTAAAATGAGAAAGAAGGCTTTAGGTGTAGATGAATTACACATGTACGATATTTATGCACCTATCGCAAAAACACCAGAGAAAAAATATTCATTTGATGAGGCAAAAGATATGGTAAAGGAAGGTCTGGCTCCAATGGGGCAAGCCTACCTTGAAAAATTACAAGAGGGTTTTGATAACCGCTGGATAGATATTTATGAAAATGAAGGTAAGAGAAGCGGTGCTTATTCCTGGGGAGCATATGGCACACATCCATATGTATTGTTAAATTATCAGGGAACTTTAGATCATGTTTTTACATTGGCACATGAAATGGGTCATGCACTGCATTCTTATTATTCTGATGAGACTCAGCCATATATCAATGCGGGATATAAGATTTTTGTGGCAGAGGTAGCATCCACGTGTAATGAATCTTTGCTCATTCATGATTTACTGAAAAAAACAGAAGATAAGGAAACGAGAGCATATCTTATCAATCATTTTCTAGAACAGTTTAAGGGAACACTGTATCGACAGACAATGTTTGCTGAGTTTGAAAAAATTACACATAGTATGGTGGAAAAAGGTGAGACTCTGACCAGTGATGTTTTGTGCAAAGTTTATTATGATTTAAATCAGTTTTATTTTGGGGATGATATTGTCTTAGATGACGATATTGCATTAGAATGGGCAAGAATTCCACATTTTTATAATCCGTTTTATGTATATCAATACGCAACAGGAATTTCAGCAGCGATAGCACTTTCTAGAAAGATAATGAAAGAAGGCGAGGCGGGTGTGAAAGATTATATGAAATTCTTAACCGGTGGAGGTTCGAAAGATCCGATTGATTTATTGAAACTGGCAGGAGTAGATATGACGGATAAGGAACCGGTAGTACAGGCATTAAAACTGTTTGAGAGCTTGCTGGATGAGATGGAGATAATTATAAATGAAAAGTAAATTCATAGTTTCTGTGGTCTGCAGAAACTATGTTACATAATTTATTACATGTCTAATATATAATGCCACATAAGTATATTGTCAGTGGTATTGTTATTAATGACATTACAGTAGAGATAAAAATCGTTTTTGAAACGAATTTTGTATCAGCACCATATTCATCTGACAGCATCAGAGCTGTGTTGGCAATCGGCATAAGAAATTCAATAAACAGTACGTTAAATAAAAGACTGTCGCCTAAGAATAAACGAAATACAGGATACAGTAGTATAGGAAGTATAAATTGTTTTATTATAGAAAAAACATAAATTTTCCATTCATTAAATACTTCTGAGAGTTTAATGGTAGCAAGGGTAGCACCTACTAATATCATTGCAAGAGGTGAGGTAAGCCCGCCAACAGTGCTTACTACATTTTCAATTGTAGAAGGAAAATGAATATTCAATAAGTAGATGATAATGGCAAGAACTGCACTGATAATACCAGGAGAGAGAAGAGATTTTAGGTTAAAGACTGCCTTTTTAGCTTCACCATAACCAATCATAACCACACCGTAGGTGAATGCACTGAGGTTAAAGAAAATATTTAAAACAGCAGCATAAAATACGGCTGTGTCTCCCTGAGCTCCACATGCAGCCTGCAAAATTGGAAAGCCCATAAATCCTACATTAGAGAATATAAGCATAAACATGTATGCTCCCTGTCTGGAACGTACAATGTTCATTGTTTTGACCATTGCTTTTACAATAATAAAAGCAATCACCGGCATAATCAGATAAAAAACGATAGATGC
>CANPET010000019.1 GCA_947573465.1 uncultured Eubacterium sp. | reverse complement strand
TGATAACAAAAACAAATTTGAAGGGAACAGCAGATATTTTACAATCAGTATTTACTGTATCGTTACTGTTCTTATCATGGCGATAATTGTACGATCTGTTTTTCTTTGGGAAGAAACATCTAATATATTAGGAAACCTTTTTTCAACATTATCACCATTTTTTATTGGTATACTCATTGCATTTTTAATCAATCCTCTTGTATCATGGATGCGGAAAACTGTTTTTAACAAGTGGCTGCATATCAAAAACGATGCACTGAGCAGAATACTGGCTATATTATTTTCCTATATATTAGTTATTGGTGTCATAACTATCGGAATGATGTATTTAATTCCGGAAATTATTCACAGTTTAACGCTCTTACTGGAAAAGATGCCTGATTGGGCAAAATCCATTATGGATTTTATAAATAATCTATCCAAAAGATTCCCGGATGTAGATTTTAAATATATTCAAAAAACAATAATGAACACTGATTCATCATTACAGAATACTTTAAACAAGACCATTACCAGTCTTACAACAACCATTGTTGATACCGGTTTCAGTGTTTTGAAGTTTATATTTAATTTTATTGTGGCAATAATTGTATCCTGTTATCTGATTATAGATAAAAAAATGCAGGCACGTGGTATCAAACGAGTTGTATTTGCTTTCTTCAAACCGGAACGTGCAAGAAAAATATGGAATGTCGTGAAACGTTCTATTCGTATTTTTAGCAATTTCTTCGACGGAAAAATGATTGATTCCCTGATAATAGGTATCCTTTGTTTTATTAGTATGATGGTTATTGGATTATTTGGTGTCAGCGGATTTACTGAATGCGCATTACTTATCAGCATTATTGTCTGTGTTACAAATATGATTCCATACTTTGGACCGTTTCTTGGTGGAATTCCTAGTGTACTACTATTATGTATTTACTCTCTGCAAAGTGCCCTCATACTTGGTATCTTAATTATCGTTTTACAGCAGTTAGATGGAAATCTCATTGGTCCAAAGATTCTAGGAGATTCTACAGGCCTTCGTCCTTTATGGATTATCTTTGCCATTACTATTGGTGGATGGCTTGCCGGAGTATTTGGTATGTTATTGGGTGTTCCGTGCGTAGCAGTAATAACCGGATTAATGGAAGAGACCGTAGATAGACGTTTAAAAGAAAAGGAAATCGACCTGCCTGTCTTAAAAAACGAGAAAGTCCGAAAAAACAGTAAGCACTCGAAAATATTTACAAATTTAAGAAACAAATTAAAAAAACAATAGTTTTAAAACAAAGAGCTTGTAAATTCTTGTGAAATTACAGGCTCTTTGTTTATTTATCTCTTTGCAATTAATTTGTGTATTGGATTTCCCATAGCAGAAAATTTACTCTCATACTCCGTCATCACATTTCCTTCCATCAGTCTGTCGTCATTATGCAGATCCCATGTCTGTTCTTCCAACTGCCATCCGGCTTCCGGCACCTGCTCTAATGAAAACTGAAACAATAAATCATTGTCTGTTTTAAATTCTACAATCCCTTCTTTTTTCAAAACAACATCATATCTATCGAAAAACTGTTTTGAAGTAAGACGCCTTTTAGCATGTCTGTCCTTTGGCCATGGGTCAGAAAAATTCAAATAAATTCTGTCTATCTCCCCCTCTTCGAAAACATCACAGATATACTCCGCTTCCATTCGTATGAATCTAAGGTTTGGCACTTCCAATTCTTCGCATTTCTCTACTGCCCTGATTAATACACTGGAATACTTCTCTATTCCAATATAATTAATATTCGGATTCTGCTGCGCCAATGTTGTAATAAATTTTCCTTTTCCCATTCCGATTTCTATTCTGATCGGATTTTCATTTCCAAACTCTTCCTTCCATCTTCCTTTTAACTCTGTCGGTTCATTGACTGCCAACGGACTATCTGCAATTGCCTCTCTGGAACCAGGTACATTTCTAAGTCTCATGTTTCTTTCATATAATAGTTCTAAACCCTGGACATTGAAATCTGCTCAAATTTTATCCATTAGATTTATTACTATTTTATCCTTTCTTCTTCATTATACTTTCAAATAAAATGCCTTTTGCTGACTTTAATTCAACACATTTCGTACAAACTTATTTTCAGTAAAATTTTAGTTTGTCTTGAAAACTTTTTCAAGTTTTTTGTTGTATTTTTTTAAAAAAGTAGTAAAATACATAAAAAAGTACCAAGGAGGGTACATTTGTACTCTTGCCTAAAATTTCGATGTCCCGGTAAGATACCGGGGCTTTTTATCTTTATCATTAAGGAGGCGTACTATGAGTCAGGAACTTAACAGCATTATTCATGAGCTTGCAGAAATAGATTCTGCGTCTGCCAGAATTATGCAGAAAACACAGGATAAAAAGACTAAATATGCAGAATACATTCAACAGCAAAAAGTTGCATTTGATAAAAAATTAGATGAACAGATTGATGTAGAAGTTGCCCGATTCGAAAAAGAACTTGAAATAGAAAGTGCGCAGGAATTAAAAGATTTTCAAGAAACCTGCCAACAGGAAATTTCAAAACTCGACTCTTTTTACCAGCAAAAAGGTAATTCACTGGCAGAAGAAATTTTTAACAATATTATAAAGGAGTAAGCAATGGGAAATGGAAGGCTTACCACTTACAGTGGCATGACTACAAAAATTCGAGCCATGAAAAAAGGGCTGATTTCTCCAGAACAATATGAAGAAATCACAAGAATTACATCTGTCTCTGACTTGATTAATTATTTACAGACCTTTCCTGCTTATTCAGAAGTTCTGTCAAATATGGATGCCGGTCAGGCTCATCGTGGTGAGGTTGAAGGACGGATGACTTTTTCTACCTATCGTGATTTTTCAAAAATATATCACTTTGCGGGCAATTCCCAAAAACGCTATTTAGAATTCTACTTTATGAAATACGAAATTGCCACGCTGAAAGCATGTATGAGAAACATCATGGACTGCCGTACCAGTACAATACCTGTACTTGTAGATAAACATTTCAAACGACACTCAAAACTTAACATAGACAATTTAATCACTTCCCCTACAATGGAAGCTTTTATAGAAAACCTGAATGGCTCTGTTTATGAAAAACCTATGAAAAAGATTATGACTTTAGACAATCCCCGTTTATTCGATTACGAGATGTCTCTGGATCTATTCTTTTTCAATTATATCTGGAATCATCAGGAACACTTTGTACCCAAAGGAGAAAAAAAGTTTTTCACAAATGCCTTTGGTTCACAGGTTGACTTATTAAACATTTTGTGGATTTATCGGATGAAACATTACTATACGGTTTCCAATTCACAAATCTACGCATTTTTAATACCAATTTATTATAATCTGGATCGTTCTACCATAAAAGCCTTTGTGGAAGCCAAAAATGATGACGTATTCTTTGGGATACTGAACTCATGCTATTATGGAAGAGTTTATGGTTTTAATGATGTAGATGATATGGAGACACAATTTGGTGGAATCCTAAATGAAATATATACAAAGGACTTTAAAGAGTCCCCTTACTCTTTAGCTTGTATCAATGCGTACCTGCATTTAAAGAGTTTAGAGGTGGCAAAAGTAGTTACTGCTATGGAATGTATCCGTTATGGGTATAAACCCGATGCCATTTCACACTATATTAATAGAAAGAAGGGGGTATTATAATGATTGAGAAAATGAGTTTTGTTACCCTTGCCGGTCCCAAGACACAAATTGACTATTTAGTAAATAATTATTTAAGCAAGCATGATATACACTTAGAAAATGCCCTGACAGAATTCAGCTCTACGGAGCAATTTACAACATTTACAGAGGAGAATCCATTTAAATCTTCTCTGAATAAAAGTCATGAATTAATGCAGTTAGTTCATTCTCCGGAAAAGGCTGAAATTCAAAATCTTACCGTAACAGAAGCGGAAAAATTTCTCGATAAGATTGACGAGGATTTAGTGGATGTGCGGGATGAAATTGCAAAATTAAAAGAGCAGATTGAGCAGTTAAATGTAGATTATGCCACACTGGTACCCTTTAAAACATTAAATTATACATTAAAAAAAATTTATGATATGGAATTTTTTAAATACCGGTTTGGCAAAATTCCACGTGTCAGTTTTGATAAGTTTGAATCTTATCTGGACCCGGATATCAATGCAATTTTTATAACAACCCTTACGGAAGCAGAAACAGTCTATGGCGTTTTCTTTGCTCCAATAGAATATTTTGATGATGTTGAGAAAGATTTTAAAAACATTCATTTTGATGAAATATCTATTCCACGAAAATACAAAGGGTTTCCAAACGATGAGTGTTTAGAAATCTCTAACAAAATTATCGATCTCAAAGAACAGATTTCTAATAAGGAAACTGAAATAGATAAAATCATCGAAGAAAATAAAAATAAACTTGTTTCAGCCATTCGAAGAATTGAGACAGCCTACAGCAATTTTGATGTAAGAAAACTTGCTGCAGTCACAAGAGATTCTGGTGTGACATTTCAGGTTCTTTGTGGGTGGATGACAACAAAAGAAGCAAAAAAACTTCATCGTGAAACAGACAATGACGTAAACGTTGTATGTATTGTCAGTGATGATGTAGACGATCACAAAACGAAACCGCCAACCAAGTTAAAAAACTTTAGATTAATTAAACCTTTTGAAATGTTTGTTAGAATGTATGGTCTACCTGCCTATAATGAGTTTGACCCTACCCTTTTCTTAACCATAACGTATGCATTTATTTTTGGTATTATGTTTGGTGACTTAGGTCAGGGTTTGTGTCTCGTTATCGGTGGCGCCATATTATATAAAGTAAAGAAAATGGATTTAGCCGGCATCGTTTGTGCCGCAGGCGTTTTCTCCTGTATCTTTGGTGCATTGTTTGGAAGTTTTTTTGGCTTTGAGTTTGAATCGTTGATTCACCCACTACATTCCATGGTTACACTGCCGTTTCTGGGACAAATTAATCTTGTTTTGGTTGCAGCCTTTCTCTTTGGTGCATTTGTAATATTAAGTACTATGATTCTCAATATTGCCAATGCGATTAAACAAAAGGACTTAGGAAAGGCTTTGTTTGGACCAAATGCTGTTACAGGTTTTATATTTTACGCAAGTATTATTGCTGTAATTGTTCTTTACATGACTGGCAACTCGTTACCTGGAACAATTTTACTAATGGTAATGTTTGTTCTTCCATTAGTACTAATATTTTTAGAGGTACCATTAAAGAATCTGTTAAAAAAGAAAAAACCAATTGAAGAATCACCTGGCATCTTTGCTGCCACAGCATTTTTTGAACTTTTTGATTACTTACTGACTTACCTTTCAAATGCTTTATCATTTCTACGTATCGGTGTTTTTGCTATCAGCCACGCAGCTATGATGCAGGTTGTTATGACATTAGCCGGTGCTGAAAATGGTGGAAGCGCAAACATCGCTGTTGTAATTATCGGTAACATCATTGTTCTAGCAATGGAAGGGCTGGTCGTTGGTATCCAGGTTCTTCGTCTGGAATATTACGAAATCTTTGGTCGTTTTTATGAAGGAAGCGGCCGGGAGTTCGTTCCATATAGAAAAAGAAATAAACAATAACTTTATGAAAACAACAGGAGGATTTTATTATGTTTATTAATGTTTTATTTTTAGTTGCTTTAGTACTTACAATTGTACTTCCATTAATGGTTTATTTTATTGGAGAACAGAACAAAGGTCGTTTCAAAAGAACCGTTTTAACAAACTGCCTTACATTCTTTGGAACATTTCTCTTTGGAACTATTTTCCTTTTTACAAATACGGCAAGCGCTGCTGTTGCGGCAGACGCAACTGTTTCCAGTGGTTTAGGTTTACTTGCTGCCGGTCTTGCGATTGGACTTTCATGTATCGGTAGCGGTTATGCCGTTGCCAGCTCAGCCAGCGCCGCTCTTGGAGCATTAAGTGAAGATTCCAGTATTTTCGGTAAAGCGTTAATCTTTGTTGCCTTGGCAGAAGGTATTGCTCTTTGGGGATTTATTGTTGCATTCCTTATCCTTACACACGTTGCATAAAAAGAGGTTTTTATGAAAATGTATTTAATTAGCGACAATGTAGATACTCTTACCGGAATGCGCCTTGCCGGTGTGGAAGGTGAGATTGCACATGGTCGAAAAGAGGCAAAAACCGCAGTAGAAAAAGTTTTAGAAGATAAAAAACTTGGTATTCTGCTGATTACGGAAAAGTTAAGTTTTGAAATTCCTGAAATAATTGACGAGATTAAACTCAATCGAAAACGTCCGCTAGTTGTTGAAATACCTGACAGACATGGTTCAGGAAGACAGGAAAACTTCATTACAACATATATTAATGAAGCAATAGGAATTAAACTTTAGAAAGGATATCGGGGCAATGACGATAGAAGAAAAGATGGAACATTTCCGAAGTATTTCTTTGGAAAGTGCCAATAATCAAAGTGTTGAATCTTTAGGCAATTATAAAAAGGCTTTAGATGATGAGTTTGAAATTCATAAAGAAACTGCCAGACAATTATCAGAAGACTCGAAACGTGCCAGAATGAATCAGGCAAGAGCCAATGCAAAAAAGAGTCTGGCATCATCACAGATGGCTATAAAAAAACAACTTACCAATAAGCAATCTGAAATCAAATCAAAGATTTTCGAATTAGTTCAAGACAAAATTGCAGAGTACCGTAAAACACCTGCATATATCGAACTAATAAAATCTCAGATTTCTAATATTGTGGATGACTATAAAGATTTAGATATAACTGTATACATTGATTTAAAAGATTCACATTTACTTACTCAATTAAAAGAATCTTTTAACGTTAATATTCAAGTATATGACAAGGATTTCTTCGGTGGAACCAGGACAATTGTTCCTGAAAGAAATATCCTGATTGATAATTCATTTAAAACACGTCTTGTAGAAGAACAGGAGAATTTTGCAGTTACATTATAGGAGGCATTCAATTGGAAAAGACAGGGAAAATATATGGAATTAATGGTCCTGTAATCTATATTAAAGGAAAAACAGACTTTAAAATGGGTGAAATGGTGTACGTTAGTTCTGAAAAATTAGTTGGAGAAGTTATAAGTTTAACTTCAGAAATGACTACCATCCAAGTATATGAAGAAACCAGTGGTTTAAAACCGGGAGAATTTGTTTATGGTACAGACAGCGCTATTTTCGTAACACTGGCACCGGGTATCTTGAACAATATCTTTGATGGAATTGAAAGACCTTTAAGTGAAATAGAAAAGCAGTCGGGTGCATTTATATCCCGTGGTGTTAATGTGGATTCCCTTGACACCAATAAAAAATGGGATGTGCATATTACTGTGAATGTAGGCGATTATGTTTCGGGTGGAACAATTATTGCTGAAACACAGGAGACCCGTGCTATTGTACACAAATCTATGGTTCCTCCTTACATAAAAGGAACTGTTATTGATGTGGCGGCAGATGGTGAATACACTATTAATGATACAATTGTTACCATTAGAAAAGAGGATGGTTCCACATTAGACCTATCCTTAACACAGAAATGGCCGATCCGTGAACCGAGACCAACGAATACCAGATATGGCACTACACAGCCACTTGTTACAGGACAGAGAATTATGGATACACTCTTTCCACTGGCAAAAGGTGGTACTGCTGCTATTCCTGGTGGATTTGGAACTGGAAAGACAATGAACCAACACCAGATTGCCAAGTGGGCGGATGCAGACATTATTATTTATATTGGCTGTGGCGAGCGTGGAAATGAGATGACTCAGGTTCTTGAGGAGTTCTCTGAACTGATTGATCCAAAGTCAGGCAATCCTCTGATGGATCGGACTACACTGATTGCAAATACCAGTAACATGCCTGTTGCAGCCCGTGAGGCTTCTATTTATACAGGTATTACACTTGCTGAATATTATAGAGATATGGGATATCATGTAGCGATTATGGCAGACTCTACCTCCAGATGGGCGGAAGCTCTTCGTGAGTTATCCGGACGTTTAGAAGAAATGCCGGCAGAGGAAGGTTTCCCTGCATATCTTGCCAGCCGTTTGTCAGCTTTCTATGAGAGAGCAGGTTTTATGGAAAACCTCAACGGTACAGAAGGCTCCATTTCCATTATCGGAGCAGTATCTCCACAAGGCGGTGATTTTTCCGAACCGGTTACCCAAAATACAAAACGTTTTGTTCGTTGTTTCTGGGGACTTGATAAGTCTTTGGCTTATGCCAGACACTTCCCTGCCATTCACTGGCTTACCAGTTACAGTGAATACTTTGACGAACTTGCCAACTGGTATAACACAAATGTTGGACCTGATTTTGTATCATGCAGAACCCAGATTCTTGCATTATTAAATCAGGAAAGCTCTTTAATGGAAATCGTAAAATTAATTGGTAGTGATGTTTTGCCAGACGACCAGAAATTAACCCTTGAAACTGCAAGAGTCATTCGTCTTGGTTTCTTACAGCAGAATGCATTCCATGACCAGGACACCTGCGTTCCATTAAAGAAGCAATTATTAATGATGAAAACAATTCTTTACTTACATGAAAAGGCATCAAAACTCATTGCACTAGGAATACCAATGTCAGTACTGAAAGAAAACAATATCTTTGAAAGAGTCATTTCTATCAAGTATGATGTTCCAAACGATAAACTTTTCATGTTTGACGACTATAAAGTTGCGATTGATAATTTCTATGCAGAAATTATGACAGAACACGCATAAGGAGGTATTACCAAAATGGCTATTGAATATTTAGGATTAAGTGAAATAAATGGACCTCTGGTTGCTCTTGAAGGCGTAAAAGATGCAGCTTTTGACGAAATCGTTGAATTTAAAATGAACGATGGCGACGAAAAGCGTTTAGGTCGTATTATTGAAATCTATGAAGACAAAGCAATCATACAGGTTTTCGAAGGTTCCGAGGGAATGTCTCTTACCAATACACATACAAAATTAACAGGTCATCCGATGGAAGTTGCCCTTTCACCTGATATTCTGGGAAGAACATTTAATGGTATTGGAAAGCCGATTGACGGCCTTGCTCCGGTAAATGGAGAAAAAAGAGATGTAAACGGTATGCCACTGAACCCGGTCAGCCGTGAATATCCCCGTAACTATATTAGAACTGGTATTTCCGCTATTGACGGTTTGACAACACTGATTCGTGGACAGAAGCTGCCTATCTTTTCAGGAAACGGTCTTCCACATGACCAATTAGCAGCCCAGTTAGTAAATCAGTCTTCTCTTGGAGATGACAATGACGAAAAGTTTGCGATTGTTTTCGCTGCTATGGGTGTTAAAAATGACGTTGCTGATTTTTTCAAAAAATCATTTGAGGAATCCGGTGCATTGGAACATACCGTAATGTTCCTTAACATGGCAAATGACCCGGTTGTAGAACGTTTAATTACACCCAAAGTTGCCTTAACCGTTGCAGAATATCTGGCTTACGAAAAGGATATGCACATCTTAGTTATCCTTACAGATATGACAACTTATGCCGAGGCTATGCGTGAAGTTTCATCTTCCAAAGGTGAAATTCCTTCCCGTAAAGGTTATCCCGGCTATTTATACAGTGAACTTGCTACCATCTACGAACGTGCAGGAATTATTAAAGGGGCAAAGGGTTCTGTAACACAGATTCCAATTCTTACAATGCCAAACGATGATATTACGCATCCAATTCCTGACTTAACAGGGTATATTACAGAGGGGCAGATTACACTTGACCGTTCACTACACGGACAGGGTATTTATCCACCAATTAATGTTCTACCTTCCCTTTCCCGTCTGATGAAGGATGGTATCGGTGAAGGATTTACAAGAGACGACCATCAGGATATTGCAAACCAGCTATTCTCCGCTTACGCAAAGGTTGGAGATGCAAGAGCACTGGCATCTGTTATTGGTGAAGACGAATTATCACCTACAGATAAGAAATATCTTGAATTTGGTAAAGCATTTGAAGCTGAATTTGTCGGTCAGGGACTTGGCGTAAATAGAAATATTATCGAGACACTGAACCTTGGCTGGAAATTACTTCATATCTTACCAAAAGAAGAACTTGACCGAATCGATACGAAGATTTTAAACAAGTACTACGACGTGCTAGCAGAAAAATAGGCTCGGTATCTGCCAAGCAGATGATTTTTTAGCCGATGTATTAGCAGAAAAATAAGTGAGGTTTTATTATGAACTTAAACACTGTACCTACCAAAGGTAATTTAATGGCTGCGAAAAGTTCACTCTCCCTTGCCCGTCAGGGGTATGAGCTGATGGATAAGAAACGTAATATTCTGATTCGTGAAATTATGGACTTAACAGAAAAGGCGGATGCAATTCAATCTGAAATTGATAAAACTTTTACAGCCGCCTATGCAGCATTAGAAAAAGCAAATATAGAATTGGGGATTCGAAATGTAGAAACTTTTGCTTTTAATGTAATGCCTGAAGAGGATATTCACATCAGGACACGTAGTGTTATGGGTGCTGAAATTCCGTTAGTAAAACATGTAGAGGAAGTTAGAAATCCAGTTTATTCCTTTTATGGAACAACGGAGTCTTTAGACAAAGCAAAAGCCTGTTTTGAAAGAGTTAAGGATTTAACTATCAAATTATCTATGATAGAAAATGCTGCTTACCGTCTTGCATACAATATTAAGAAGACACAAAAACGTGCTAATGCATTACAGAATATTACCATACCAAATTATGAAATTCTGGTTAAGAGCATCGAAAATGCCCTTGAAGAAAAAGAAAGGGAAGAATTTACAAGACTAAAAGTTATAAAATCAAGAGTTCATTCATAATATTGTTATTTTAAAAAAAGCTGTTACTAAACAATAATTTTTGTAACAGCTATTTTTTTATACTGTTGATTTTTTATTTTGTTTTTAGTAAAATAATATGAGACATATTTTTTAAAGAAGAGGATTTTTATGAAGAAATTTATAACATATATTATTTCTTTTGTGATGCTTCTATGTATTATAGGACAAGTCACAAATATATATAAAACATCAGTTTTTGCAGATACAAAACCCACATATCCAAAGGCACCTGATATTGTCGGGAAATCAGCCATATTAATGAATCCGGTTACCGGTACTATTTTATACGAAAAAGACCCTCATAAAAAAATGTATCCGGCAAGTATAACAAAAATTATGACTGCTTTACTTACATTAGAAAACTGCAAAATGAACGAGGAAATTGTTTATTCAAAAAAAAATATTGAGAGTTTAACCTGGGAAGATTCCAACATTGAATGTAAAGTTGGTGAAAAAATGACTGTAAAAGATGGTTTATATGCTCTAATGCTTGCTTCTGCCAATGAAACTGCAACAGCTTTGGCAGAACATATTTCCGGCAGTACTGAAAACTTCACTAAACTTATGAACGACCGGGCAAAAAAGGCAGGAGCCACAAATACACATTTTGCAAACGCAAACGGATTACATGATAATAATCATTATGTAACAGCATATGATATGGCGATGATTATGGCAGATGCCATTCAATATCCTGCATTTTTAGATATTATACATTCAACTGAGTACACTATACCTGCTAATAATAAAAGAAAAAAGCCATATCCATCTGTTCAAAGACATATGATGATACATCCTACCAGCCAATACTATGATGCTGATGTTATTGGTGGTAAGACAGGATATACAGATCAGGCAGGGAAATGCCTTGTAACATATGCCAAACGTGGCAATGTTCCTCTTATATCTGTTGTTTTAAAATCAGACGGAGATGTTGTTTTTGATGATACAAAAAAATTGTTGGATTATGGTTTTGACAATTTTGAATTTATAAATGTTTCTGAACATGATACAACATTTAATACAAACACATACGATAATCTCGTATCACCATTTACAACAAATGATAAAACAATTACTGTGGATAAAGATGCCTTTATTATGATTCCTAAGAATGTATCTATCTCAGATTTAGATACTGAAGTATCTTTTCATTTAACCGATGGATCTTTTGCTTCCATAACTTATAAATACGGAAATCATATTATGGGTTCAGCAAAATTGAAATATACAGATTCTAATTCAGAGTCTGAAAAAGATGATTCTTCACCAAAAGAAACATCAACAATAAAAAAGGAACTTTCTACAAAATCAGTAGAAACAACAACAGCAGCAACAAAGAAAACAAATACAAAAGGCAATTCTTATAAGTTATTAACAATTATTATTTTTGTTTTTGTTGTTATTATCTTTGCTTCAATTCTAGCTGCTATCATGCTACATCGCAGAAAACTTAACAAAATACGAGCTATGAAAAGACGACGCAATCGCTAAAATAAAATTTAGGAGGTATTAATATGAATTGGGTTGCACCTATTAAAGATGAAAAGACTTTAAAACTATTTGGGGAAACATTAAAGAATGTTGATTACAAGTACTACATTATGTTTGAACTTGGTGTTGGTACCGGACTTCAACTTCAGGATATTCTTGCTTTTAAGAATAAAGATGTTACAAACAAAAAAGAAATCACTGTAGAAATTGGAACAAAAAACATTAAAAATACGTTTACAATTCCAGACGACTTACAGAAAATTATTAATGACTACACAAAAGGTAAAGATCCTGAAGCTTACCTTATCTTAGGTCATAGTACTGCGAATAAACCTGTTTCAAGAGAACAGGCTTACAGAGTTCTTCGTGCTGCAGGACACAAGATTGGTTTGAGTTCTATCGGTGCTCAGACAATGCGTAAAACATTTGCATGGAAATATTATAAAGAGACAGGAGATATTTATTATCTCCAAAATCTGTTTAACCACGCTTCACCTTCCATTACATATCGTTTTATCGGAGAAAAGCCAAACATGGAAGTCGTTCTTAAAAAAATGACTCCTCAGGAAAACGAACGAAGCAGATATTTGTTATATCTGAATGGAAGTGGTAAAAAAAGATTAAATAATATTATTGATACGCTTGAAGATATTAAAGATAATTTTGATAATCCGGCAAACAATGATTCTTTCTATGGAAAGGTTGACTGCCTTCTTGAAGAATTGGATGCTCTTATCAAAAATTATAAAGAGACAAAATAATATATTAATATAAAGAAGAGCTGCGAATCCTTTGTGATTTGCAGCTCTTCTTTATTAATCGTCGTCTTCTTCCTCTTCTTCACTATCTTCCCATATTTCCTCTACGACAATTTCTTTTTCAAGAGACCTTTGTCTTCTCTCCCGTCTCTTTTCCCTAATATTTTCCTGTTTTTCATGAATGGATTCTGCTCCCTCTTCATCTGTGGATTTCATAATCTTAATTGCATAGAAACTATCTTCTTCCAACTTTTTCACTCTGATTTTTCCCCTGACATAACCATGTTCCGGACATTTTCCTAAACAATAATGTGTTTTTCCACTACCAGAAAACCAATCGATAATTACCTCTAATGGTTTATTACACTGATTACATAGCATAGAACTGACATCCTTATCTTTGAACAATTCTTCACGCTCAAAAAATTCCCTTGTAACCAACTTTGTATATTGATCAAATCTGATAAAAATTTCTTCTTCCTTAATTCTTGGTGGATAAAAAGTATCTACGGAAATTCTTCCCTTATACTTTTCAAAATCCATTACCTGCATAACCTTTGCAGTATAATAAGCATCACTTAATGCCCTGTGAAACTCTCCATATTCCGGAATCTCTAAATATTCGACTGCACTCATAAGCGTTCTCTTCAGATGTCCATCGTCATACCGCAAACTAAACATCTTCTGTAAATCCACATAAAGCAACGGAAAATCCAAAATACGCTCTAATCTATAATGTCGCATATTCTTCTGTAACTCTGTCAAATCCATTGACCCCCAGGTACAGAACATATAATCATCACCACACCACTCTAAAAACTCAGTAATGGCTCTTTTAAAATTCATTCCATGACTTAATTCCTCATTCGTAAAATGAGTAATCTCCTGAATTTTATAATGAAGCTTTTTATATACTGTTGGCCGAATTACCTGCTGATAAGAATCTAATATCTGACGGTCCTCAGTTACTCTTACCGCACCAATTTCAATTATTTCAAAAGGGATATCTGAGTGATGATTAGTTTTTCCGTAAGGATTTTGATTCCACTCTAAATCCATTACAATATAATCCATCTTTTTTCTCCATATATGATTTTCTAGTGTTCCCTGCGGGAATCGAACCCACAACTAGTGCTTAGGAGGCACTTGTTATATCCATTTAACTAAGGGAACAAATCTT
>CANPET010000018.1 GCA_947573465.1 uncultured Eubacterium sp. | reverse complement strand
CAAAAACAAATAATAGAAGGTTTTTTTGTAAGTTTGATTGGGGCGTGGGCAATTGTGTCTGTTGTAAAAGGAGCAACGAAAAAAATCGGTGATATACAGTTTGTGGCACAGAGCAATTTTGTTGCAAACATTATTTTGATAATACTATTTGGTATAATGCTAGGTTTAGTTTATTGCAAAAGAGATTCTGTAGCCAGGTTGTTAATGTTTGCTGCAGTATATTGTTTTGTTCTTCTGTCAGCCATGGCAGGTTATGAACAGCAGTGGGTTGCCATAAATAAAAATCCTATAGGCAATATCTGTTTTCAGGGAGCGTTATGTTTTGTAGCAGTTTTAGCGTTTTTATATGTGAAAGAAGATGTCTTTTGGCTATTTAAAGCATTGGTAATTGATAAAGTGAAAGCTAGGATTATCTTTATTTTAATTGGAGTTTTCTTATTTGCTTTTATTGGGATTGTTACTGTATATCGATATATTACTTATAGTAATTCGACATTTGATTTTGGAATATTTGCACAGATGTATGAACATATGAAGCAGACAGGCTTAATGAACACAACTGTAGAGAGAAATACGTTGTTGTCACATTTTGGAGTGCACTTTTCACCAATATTTTATATTGTACTTCCAATATATTTAATATTTCCAAGTCCGGTCACGGTTCAGTTGATACAGGCTGTAATGGTTGCGCTTCCGGTGCTCCCGATTGTCTTGCTTTGCAGACACTACAAAATGTCTCATTGGATGAGTGTGGCGATGGTGTTGTTATATGCCTTGTATCCAGCTACAGCAGGTGGAACATTCTATGATATTCATGAAAACTGTTTCTTGACGTTTTTTGTCTTGGTGGCTATATATGCAGTAGAAAAAAAGAAAGATATTTTAACAATATTTATGGTATTGCTGGTATTCTTGGTAAAAGAGGATGCGGCAGTGTATATTATGGTATTTGGTGCGTATTTATTGTTTTCCAGAAGAGACAAAAAACGTGGAATATTATTAATAATTGCATCAGCTATATATTTTGGCGTGGCAGTTATGATTGTAAATAGTTATGGATTGGGTATATTAGATAATCGGTTTGGAAATTTATATTTTGATCCGAACGCCGGGCTGGGACAGACTATCCAGACTATTATATCAAATCCGGGATATGTATTGGCACAAGTTGTATCAAATAGTGATGCTGAACATATGGATAAAATTGGATATTTGATTGTTATGATTGTTCCAGTAGCTGCCGGTTTGTTTGCTACAGGGAAAAAATATTCGAGATATATTTTAATATCACCATTTATAGTATTTAATGTATTTACAACATATTTGTATCTTCATGATATTTCGTTTCAGTACAATTTTGGTGTGATTGCGTTATTTATGTATTTGATGATTATGAATTTGTCTGAAGTGAAGGTTGAAAAGGCGAAGACGTTTGCCATTACTTCAGTGATTTGTGCAAGTATTATGTTTGCAGGTTCCATTTTCCCGAAAATGGATTATTATGTAACAAAGTACAGTGAGGGCAAGGCTGATTATGAAAAAATAAATAAAGCAATCGATTTAGTACCGGCAGGGGCTTCGGTGTCAGCTTCCGGATTTTTAGTGCCACATCTGGCAGACCATTTAGATATGTATGATCAGAATCATCTTACTGAGATGAAAATGGTAGAATATCTTGTTATTGATGAACGGGGCAGTGAAAAAGAAAAATTTAATGACTTATTAAATACAGGTCAGTATGATTTGGTTTACAATGAACCAAATTTGGTAAGTGTATATCATAAAAAATAAAAGGAGTAGTATTTTGACAATATTAATTAAAAACGGACGCGTGTTAAATCCGTCAGAAAACATGGACAAAGTAATGGATATCTATGTGGAAGATGGAGTAATCAAAGAAAAGGCAGAAGGAATCAATAAAAATGCAGATAAGGTAATTGATGCAGATGGCTGTTATGTTATGCCGGGATTGATTGATTTGCATGTACATTTTAGAGACCCGGGATTGACATACAAGGAAGACATAGAGACTGGCAGCAGAGCAGCAGCAAAAGGTGGATTTACCACGGTATGTTGTATGCCAAACACGAAGCCACCGATAGACAGTGTGGAGACAGTGAAATATATTGTGGATAAGTCTAGTGAAGTAGGGCTTACCAACGTATTGCCGGTAGGTGCTGTGACAATGCAGATGGCGGGTAAGGAGATTACGGATATTGAAACGTTAAAAGAAGCAGGAATCTGTGCGATTAGTGAAGATGGAAAGTCTGTTATGAATTCCGGTGTTTATAGAAAGGCAATGAAAGAAGCAGCAAGATTGAATGTTCCTGTGATGGCGCACTGCGAGGATATTAACTTGGTAGAAGGCGGTGTTATTAACTTAGGAGACAAATCTGATGAACTGGGAGTAAAGGGCATTAGCAATGCGGTAGAAGATGTGATTGCTATGAGAGATATTATGCTTGCCAGAGAGACTGGGGCAACACTTCATCTGTGTCATTGTTCTACAAAGGATAGTGTAGAGATGGTTAGACGGGCAAAAGCAGAAGGAATCAAGGTTACTGCTGAAGTATGCCCGCATCATTTCTCTATGTGTTCTGATGATATTACAGGGAATGACAGTAATTTCAAAATGAATCCTCCTCTCAGAAGCAGAGAAGATATGGAAACATTAATCAAGGGCTTAAGTGATGATATTATGGATGTAATTTCTACAGACCATGCACCTCATAGTGCCGAGGAAAAGGCAAAGGATTTGGAGCATGCACCATTTGGAATTGTGGGGCTTGAAACTTCAGTTGCATTAACCTTAACTAATTTAGTGAAAAAAGGTTATATTACGCCTCTTCAAATGGCAGCCAAGATGAGTTATAATCCGGCACAGGTATTAGGCAGTGATAGAGGAACTCTGAATGAGGGAGCAGTTGCAGATATCACAATCATTAATCCGGATAAAGAATATACAATTGATGTGAATGCTTTTGAATCAAAAGGAAAGAATACGCCATTTGATGGATACAAAGTATTTGGAGAAGTGAAGTACACAGTCCTTGGCGGAAAAGTAGTGTATGGTGAGTAACTATAGCGGATGAAATCCGTAGGATTTTATAGCTGATGTCTGAATCGTTATGAGATAATTAATAATTAAAAAATACATTTAATAAGAGAGAAAGGAAAAGATATGATTAATAAGTTAGTAGACAAGATTAAGAAAACAAATGCACCGGTAGTAGTGGGACTTGACCCAATGATGAGTTATGTACCAGAGCATATTACAAAGAAGGCGTTTGATGAATTTGGAGAAACATTAGAAGGCGCAGCAGAGGCAATATGGCAGTACAATAAAGGTATTATTGATACCACTTATGATCTGATTCCGGCAGTAAAGCCACAGATTGCTATGTATGAGCAGTTTGGTATTCCAGGACTTGTTGCTTTTGATAAAACAGTAAAATATGCAAAAGAGAAAGATTTAGTTGTAATTGGCGATGTAAAGCGTGGAGATATTGGTTCTACATCAGCAGCATATGCTACAGGACATCTCGGTAAAGTTCAGGTAGGAAGCAAGACCTATTCTTTATTTGATGAAGACTTCGCTACGGTGAATCCATACCTTGGAACAGATGGAATTAAGCCATTTGTAGATGTATGTAAGGAAGAAAACAAGGGATTATTTATTTTAGTAAAAACATCCAATCCTTCCAGTGGAGAATTTCAAGATAGATTAATTGATGGAAGACCGCTTTATGAATGGGTAGGAGAACAGGTTGCCAAGTGGGGAGAAGACCATATGGGTGATGATTACAGTTACATTGGTGCTGTAGTAGGTGCTACGTATCCTGAAATGGGAAAGGTTCTTCGTAAGATTATGCCAAAGAGTTATATCTTAGTGCCAGGATATGGTGCACAGGGTGGTACAGCAGAAGGATTGAAACCATATTTCAACGAAGATGGTCTTGGAGCTATCGTAAACTCATCCAGAGGAATTATTTGTGCATACAAGCAGGAACAGTATGCTAAGTTTGGTGCAGAAAATTACGCAGATGCATCACGTCAGGCAGTAATTGATATGATAGAGGATATTAACTCAATTTTCTAAAGAATTAGGGAAATCATAGAGCCGAGTAATAGAGAATATTTTTAACAACGAAAGTATAATGGAGAAGCATATGAGAAAAAAAGAAATTGCAAAGGTTGTAACCCAGGAGTGCATTGGCACTGGTGTTTACAGCATGGTAATAAAAACAGAGGCAGCAAAAGAGGCAGTGGCAGGGCAGTTTGTTTCTATTTATTGTAAGGATAAGACCAAACTCCTTCCAAGACCAATTAGTATCTGCCAAATCAATAAAGAAGAGGGTACTCTTCGTATTGTTTATCGTGTTGTAGGTGGTGGTACAGAGGAAATGTCTACTTACAAAGCAGGTGATGATATTGAACTGATTGGACCGTTAGGAAATGGCTTTATGCAAAGAGAAGGCAAAAAGGCGATTCTGATAGGTGGCGGAATCGGTATTCCTCCAATGGTTGGACTGGCAGAAGGTTTGAAAGCAAAGGCAGAAGAACAGGGATTAGATTCACAGGATTATGTTCAAGTAGTTGCTGGATATCGTGATGAATTGTTCTTGACAGAAGAAATCAAAAATAGTGGAACTCTTTATATTGCTACAGAAGATGGAAGTACAGGAACAAAAGGAACTGTTATTGATGCCATCAAAGAGCAGGCAGTGGAAGGTGATGTGATTTATGCATGTGGTCCTACACCGATGCTGAAAGCCATTAAGGAGTATGCTTTAGAAAAGAATATTGAGTGTCAGCTTTCTTTAGAAGAGAGAATGGCATGTGGTATCGGTGCTTGTCTGGCATGTGTTTGTAAGTCAAAAGATAAGGACCATCACACCAATGTAAATAACAAGAGAATCTGCAAGGACGGGCCGGTATTCTTGGCGCAGGAGGTGGAACTATAATGAACACAAAAGTAAACATCGCAGGAGTAGAATTTAAAAATCCTGTTACAGTAGCTTCTGGAACATTTGGTTCCGGTGCAGAATATGGAGATTTTGTAGATTTAAATAGATTGGGTGCAGTAACAACAAAAGGTGTAGCAAATGTACCTTGGGAAGGAAATCCAACTCCACGTATTGCAGAGACATATGGTGGTATGCTCAATGCAGTAGGACTTCAAAATCCTGGGTATGAATTGTTTGCGAAAAGGGATATTCCTTATTTGCAAAAGTTTGATACGAACATTATTGTAAATGTGTGTGGAAGAACCACAGAGGACTATATTGATGTAGTAGAAAAGCTAGGACATGAAAATGTAGATTTATTAGAAATCAATATTTCCTGTCCGAATGTAAAACACGGTGGTATTGCTTTTGGGCAGGATCCAAAAGCGGTAGAAGATATCACAAGAGAAGTAAAGAAAGTGGCAAAACAGCCAGTTATTATGAAACTCAGTCCGAATGTAACTGATATTACAGAGATGGCAAAGGCAGCAGAAGCGGGCGGTGCAGATGCGTTATCTTTAATTAATACATTAACTGGTATGCAGATAGACATTGAAAGACAGAAGTTTGTATTAGCAAATAAAACTGGAGGACTTTCCGGTCCGGCAGTAAAACCCGTAGCAGTCCGTATGGTTTATCAGGTAGCTAATGCTGTAAAGATTCCGATTATTGGAATGGGAGGCATTGCCAGTGCAAAAGATGCTATGGAGTTTATTTTAGCAGGTGCTACAGCAGTATCTGTTGGTACAGCGAATTTTAACAATCCAAATACTACAATTGAAGTGATTGAAGGTATTGAGGATTATATGAGAAGACACAATGTAGAAGATATTAATCAGCTAATTGGTCTTGTAAAATAATGTATAGAAATGAAAGGCAACCAGATAATGCTCAGGTTGCTTTTCCTATTTTCTTGTAGTAGAATTGGTAAAAGATAGGAGTGACGGAGTTATGAAAAAAATATCTTTAATCATCCCTTGCTTTAATGAAGAAGAAGTTTTAGGGATACTATATGATGAATTGAATAAGGTAACCAATCAGATGGACGGATATGAGTTTGAATTTCTGTTTGTTGATGATGGCTCAAAAGATAAAACGTTATCTATTTTAAAAGGTTTTTCAGAGGAAGATGACAGGGTAGTGTATTTGTCATTTTCAAAGAATTTTGGAAAAGAGGCTGCGATGTATGCTGGATTCTGTAATGCTACAGGAGAATATGTTGCTGTCATGGATGCTGACATGCAGGACCCACCGTCATTGCTGCCAGAGATGATGACATATCTGGAAAGTGGAGAGTACGACAGCGTTGCTACCAGAAGAGTGTCCAGACAGGGAGAACCAAAGATACGTTCTTTCTTTGCAAGAAAATTTTATAAGCTGATTAACAGGATTTCAGATGCAGATATCGTTGATGGTGCCAGAGATTTTCGTCTGATGAAACGTGAGATGGTAGATGCTATAGTAGCAATAGGAGAGCAGAATAGATTTTCCAAAGGTATTTTTGGCTGGATAGGATTTGAAACAAAATGGCTGCCTTTTGAAAATGTGGAAAGAGCAGCAGGAGAGACTAAATGGAATTTTTGGAAGCTGTTTAAATATTCATTAGATGGAATATTTAATTTTTCTCAGGCTCCACTTCAGATTGCATCTTTTATAGGTTTGCTGTTTACGTTTATTTCCTTTATAGCGATTATATTTATTATGGTAAGGAAGTTTATCTGGGGAGATCCAGTAGAGGGCTGGCCGTCATTAGCATGTATTATTACATTTATTGGTGGAGTACAGTTATTCTGTATGGGAATCATGGGACAGTACCTTGCAAAAACTTATGTAGAAGTAAAAAAGCGTCCGCATTACATTGTGGCTGAGACGAATAAAAATAAATAGTATTAAAAGAAAGCATGGTGAGAACGAGTTTTACCATGCTTTTGTAATATAAATATAGGGTATGTTTTCTTTGAAAAAAGGTAAAGTTTCAGTAAGATAATAGTAAAACAGTTGCAAAATTAAAATACAATCATTTTTAGTTGCATAAGCGGAATGCAACTAAAAATGATTGCAAAATCGAAATGCAATCAAAAATAGTTGCAAAAAAAGCTTGCTAGGTATACAATTTATAAGAGAGGTAATAGAAATGAAGAATTATGTGTCTTTAATAATGGATATTGAGAAATCCAGAATGTACGCAATGGAAGATAGAATAGAATTACAAAATTATATGTCATATTGTATAGATAAGCTAAATGAGTTATATAGAGAAAATATTGAACATGATGTGACTTTTAGTGCTGGAGATGAATTACAGGGGTTATTTAATGATACAACTGTAGCAGTAATGTACTTTAGATTATTTGAAATGCTGTTAAAACCGGTAGAATTAAGAGCGGGTATCGGTGTAGGGGAGTGGACAGTAAAAATTGATAATGGTTTTTCAACACAACAGGATGGTCCGGCTTATCATAGAGCAAGACAAGCGATAAAAGAAATATATAATAATACGCTTCATAATGTGAAAATTTGTTCGGACAGAGATGATATAATGGCAAATCATCTGATTAATGCATCAAAGATGTTGAAAAATCAACAGATATATATGCAAAATATTGTATTAGTTATTTTAGAACTATTATGTCCGTTTGTTAAATTGGAAACTAATTTAGATAAATATCAAATCGTAAGAGAGTTGTTGGAAATTAAATTTAAATATAAAATAGGAAGAAGAAAATATTCATATTCACGAAAAGGCGATTTTTTTGAGAATGGAGAATTGTGCTTTTCAGAAATTCCGTTTATAAAATTTATTCATATTGATGGAAATATTAAAGAAGCGGAAGAACATATTGTTGTAAGAAATGTATCAACTATAATTAGTGAAATATTGAGGTGTTCAAGGCAAAACGTAGATAATATTCTCAAAAGAGGTAATTCATATAAGATAAGGGAACTTGATTACATGGCATTACAATATATAGAAAGGATGTATAAGGAATAATTTGATGGAATTACTAATGATAAGTCATTTACTTGGTGACTTTTATTTTCAGACTGATAATTTGGCAAGACAAAAGAAAGCTTCTATTGTCTATACAGTAAACCACTGTTTGATCTATTGTGTAGTGATGTATGTTGTATTGGGCATTACAACAGGAAAATGGATTGAGTATATTGCTTGTTCATTGTTAGCAGGTGTATTGCATTTGGTAGTAGATATAATAAAATGCATAATATATAAGAATGGCAATTTTAAGAAAAGGGATTTAATGGTGTTTATCATGGATCAGTTGGCTCATATTGTTATACTGCTTGTTATTAGTCGCTTATACGCAATAAAATTTAATATTTGTTGGATTCCAGGAATTATAGAAAATCATTTTGAGAGTGTAAACAAATTACCAGTTATAATTTTTGCGATTTTGTTATGTGGAAAGCCAGCATCGGTGATTGTATCTTTGGTGTTTAGTTTGATTCCCCAAACAATTGAAGATGCAGATAGTAAAGATGGAGAAAATGTATATAGAGATGTGAAGGAAAAGGATAATAACGAGAAAGAAAGTGATAAACTTGAGTTAAAAGAAGAAATAAAAATAGGGGCATGGATTGGAATATTAGAAAGAGAAATAATATTAATATTAGGTTTGATAGGTGAATACGGTGCAATTGGTTTTGTTGTTGCAGCAAAAAGTTTAGTAAGACATAGCAAATTTGATAAGAATCCGGCATTTGCCGAGAAATATTTAGTAGGTACGTTATTAAGTTCATTAATTGCATTATTGAGTATCATAATGTGTTTAAGATAAGGAAGCATATAATTTCGAATGTGAAATATTTTCTTATATTTCGATAGTTTGCTTATTTGTAACATGTCTTTTTCAAAAGCGGTATGATTGAAGCTTGGGGAAGAGGATTTGAGAAGATTAGGGAAGCCTGTGCATTGTATGGCGGACCGTTGCCGGAATATGAGATAAATGAGTCCGGAATTATGGTGCTGTGCAAGGCTTGTGATAAGTATTTGGGTTTGTTAAGAGATGATGGTCAGCATCATGGTCAAGGTGACCAAGAAGGTGACCATGATTTTGAACAAGATATAATGAGGCAGATAATTGTATTTTGTAGGGAACCTAAAACTGCAAACGAAATAATGCAAAAATTTAATTTGGAGCGCTCATATTTTAGAAGACATTATTTGGATAAAATGCTCAAATTTGGTGAGTTACAGAGAACTGAGCCAGATAAACCGAAAAGTAAGAATCAAAAGTATTTTTCATAGAAATATCCTAACCAAATCATAACCAATGTGGTTAGGATATGGCAATGAAAATGCCATTAGTGGCGATAGTTTCTAAACGAAACTCCGTGAACGTATAAGTGGCTCATTTATAATTCCTAAATGTACGGACAAAACGGGTATCTTGTAATAATCTATTGAGGTAAATATGAGAATAAGAATATAGTTAAAAAAAGAGTGGGTTTTGACCGCTCTTTTTACACATAAAGAAGAAATTGAATTGGAAAGAAGGTATGAGTCGTGAATGATTTAAACAGAAGAAGAGAAAGCATTACATAATGTAAAAGAAATGTGCAGGTATTTGGGCATAGGTCAATCAAAGGAAAAAGAATCAATGTGAAATAGATGAGTTTAACGGATTGTGAAAGTCAGTTTTTCGTGGTAAGATAAAAAGGATATTTGATGACTCGTCCCTAAACATCTAGGATTAGGAAGGCAGCGCAAAAATACAAAGTTAAAAAGGGTTGAAAATGCCCATAAAACAAAAGGAGATTTTAAAAATGGAAGCATACAAGCAGGAATTTATAGAATTTATGGTAGAAAGTGATGTATTAAAGTTTGGAGAGTTCACATTAAAAAGTGGGCGTAAGTCACCATTCTTTATGAATGCAGGTGCATACGTGACAGGTTCACAGTTGAAAAAATTAGGAGAATATTATGCAAAAGCAATTCACAATACATATGGTGATGAATTTGATGTACTATTTGGACCAGCATACAAGGGGATTCCTATTAGCGTTGTAACTGCTATAGCATACAGCGAGTTATATGGAAAGGAAGTACGTTACTGCTCAGACCGTAAAGAAGAAAAAGATCACGGTGCAGATAAGGGAAGCTTCCTTGGAAGCAAATTAAAAGATGGCGACAGAGTGGTTATGATTGAAGATGTAACTACTTCAGGAAAATCAATGGAAGAAACAGTTCCAAAGGTGAAAAATGCAGCAAATGTAGAAATCGTAGGGCTGATGGTTTCGCTGAATCGTATGGAAGTTGGAAAAGATGGAGAAAAGAGTGCTTTAGATGAAATTCAGGAAAAATATGGTTTCAAGGCAAATGCTATTGTATCTATGGCAGATGTAGTAGAACATCTTTATAACAAAGACTGTAATGGTAAGATTGTAATAGATGATGAGATAAAGACTGCAATTGATAAATATTATGAGCAGTATGGCGCAAAATAAAACTCAAGGAGAATAAGAGTGACAAAGACAGATAGAAAAGTACGCATTTTCGGAAGAGTATTTTTTGTGTTATATATGATACTTGCCTTATACTTTATGTTTTTTTCTGAAACATTAGATAGGACAAGGGTTAGTGAAGAATATCGTTATAATCTGACACTGTTTAAAGAAATAAACAGATTTTGGAATATGAGATACACATATGGCTGGCATATAACCATCGTAAATCTTTTAGGGAATGTGGTGTGTTTTATGCCTTTTGGCTTTTTGCTGCCAACAGTATCAAGAAAAAAAATATTCAAGAATTTTTTGAGCGTAACCCTTATGGCAATGCTTTTTAGTTTAGGGATTGAGACAGCACAGTTATTGACAAAGGTTGGAGCTTTTGATGTGGATGACATATTTTTAAATACAGTAGGAGGATTTGTAGGTTATGTTTTCATGAAATTAACAAGGGTTAGAAAACATATATAGAGAAGTACAGTGAAATTGTTAGGTTAAAAGGCGTAAAAAGAATTATGAGTTGGAAATTTTGGGATAAAAAGAAAAAAATAAAATTAGATGAGAAAGAGGATAAGCCGGCAAAGCATATACCTCTTCGGAAATACACAAAAGGTGGAAAGATATCGTCATTAATTGCATTAGGCAGTTTACTGTTAATTTTATTAGCAGTATTGATTTCGGCCTTGATGAGAGGAAAGGCAGGGATTTATGTCGGATTGATGTTGTTTGTTTCATTCATTGCTTCAGCCATAGGATTTGGAATTGGGATTAAGAGTTTTGATGAAGAAAACAGATTTATGCGATATACATACATAGGCACCATAGCAAATGCTGCAATATGGATTTTTATTTTAGGAATATATTTAATCTTTGTATAGTGAGAGGGATTGTGAATGAATATTATAGAAGAGCGTTATCAAATCGCAATAGACAGAATCAGAGAAATCAAAACAGAAGAGTTGGTAGATGCACAATATAGAACATATTTTAAAACAATTTCAGAATTTATCTTAAAATTAGATATGGTGTATCGTGAAATAAAATTTGGCAAGTTAAAGGACTATACCATAGAACAATTAAACAGCCTGAATCATGAATTATATCAGGATATTTATCAGGAAAACTATGATAAAAGTTTTGCAAATCCTGCTTATGCGGAGGGGAATCTTGGAGAAGAATACGGACAGATTCTATGCTATCTTTATAAAAGCATACGGGACTTAATAGGAAATATTTACCGCCAGGATTTGGAGATTGTTACTTTACGAATTGAGTTGTTTATAGAAGTTTATAATCATTTTGAAGACAAAGAAGAACTGCAATATGAAAATATCAGGGAGATTCTGTATTCTTTTGAGAAGGATAATACAGAAATCTTTATGGAGCAAAAGGTAGATGAGGCGGTAAATCCGAAGAGACGATTTGCTATTGATATTGTAATGAACAGTGATTTGTCTGATGTGAGATATTTATATCAATATGGTAGTCATATTGGGAACAATGAAATTCGGATGGCAGAGTACCTGAATAGCTTAGAGCAGGAAAAAATAGAATTATTGGCTCACGTTTATACAGAGGGTTATCGTCGTGGATTTGAAAATGCAGGAAAAGATTTGTCTATAAAAGAAACAGTGGACATCCGATATAATATTGGATTTGAGCGTATTGTAAGAGCTGCTATTGCTGATTTTAAAACAATGGGACTAAAACCGGTTATTTATCCGGGTGGCTACAACACCACGATGCCAAACAAACAGTATTGGTTTGATCATAAGTTTGATGAGGCGCTTTATCTGGATAAGGCTTTTGTAAAACGCAAATTAGAAGTTGCCAGACAGGCTTATGAAGAAAGAAAAGAGATTGCAGGGAAAATGGCCGGACCTGCAGTGATTGAAATCTTTGGAGAAAATCCTTTTGAGCCGGAAAATAAAAAAGAAGCTCTTGCTTTCACAGAAGAGCAACAGAAGTTAAGCGTAAATTTCAGAACAGAATATGTACGTATTGTTCAGGAATATATTAAGGGAGAAGAGAGAAGTTTTACGATTATAGCATTTCCGATTCCAGAATTTGGAGATAAGTTTGAGGAAATGTTTGATGCAACAGTAAAGATTAATACACTGGATGCAGATAAATATGGTAAAGTTCAGCAGAAAATTATAGATGCATTAGATAAGGCAGAACATGTAAGAGTTGTGGGAAAAGGAAATAACAAAACTTACATGAATGTAGAACTGCATCATTTAAATAATCCTGAAAAGGAAACAAATTTTGAAAACTGCCTGGCAGATGTGAATATACCATTAGGTGAGGTTTTTACATCTCCATTGTTAAAGGGAACAAACGGTGTACTCCATGTCAGTGAGGTGTATTTGGGAGAACTAAAATACAAAGATTTAGAAATCCAATTTGAGGATGGGATGATAAAGGAATACACATGTAAGAATTTTGACAAAGAAGAGGAAAATAAAAAATATATAAAAGAAAATGTAATGTTCAATCATGATTCGCTTCCTATCGGTGAGTTTGCGATTGGAACAAATACGACCGCATATGTCATTGCAAATAAATATGATGTCGTATATAAACTGCCAATTCTCATAGTTGAAAAAATGGGACCTCATTTTGCGGTAGGAGATACATGTTACAGTTTTGAGGAAGATGTGAAAGTATATAATCCTGATGGAAAAGAGATTATCGCACGGGATAATGAGGTTTCGGCTTTGAGAAAAACGGACAGCAAGAATGCATACTATGGATGTCATACAGACATAACAATTCCTTATGATGAATTGGGAGAAATTGTGGCAGTAACAGCAGAAGGAGAAGAGATTACCATTATTAAAGATGGAAGATTTGTATTATCGGGATGTGAAATATTAAATGACCCCTTTGAAAAAAATGAAAAAATGTCATATAAGTGAATAATAAGGAAGATATTGTCTTTTCGAAGTCAATGTTTTATGTTAAAATAAAGGTTGATTTTAAAAAAACAGAATTTAAAAGGAGAACAGCATGGCAAAAGTTGGTATTGTAATGGGCAGTGATTCAGATATGCCTATCATGAGTAAAGCAGCAGACATTTTAGAACAGTTTGGAATTGAATATGAGATGACAATTATCTCAGCACACAGAGAGCCGGATATATTCTTTGAGTGGGCAAAAGGTGCAGAGGACAGAGATATTAAAGTTATCATAGCAGGAGCAGGAAAAGCAGCACATTTACCTGGTATGTGTGCAGCGTTATTTAAAATGCCTGTCATTGGAATTCCAATGAAGACATCAGATCTTGGTGGTGTTGACTCCCTTTATTCAATTGTTCAGATGCCTTCCGGTGTGCCGGTTGCAACAGTTGCGATTAATGGCGGTATGAATGCAGGAATTCTTGCAGCACAGATACTTGCTACATCAGACGATGCACTTTTAGAGAAGGTAAAGGCTTATGCAGAGCAGATGAAATCTGAGGTAGAGGCAAAAGACGCAAAATTAAAAGAAGTAGGTTATAAAAATTATTAAGTAATATAGAAGTTACGACATAAATAGTTTGAAAGTGGTAATAAACATTTTAGAAAAATCAGGAGGAAACAACAAAATGGATTATAAGAAGGCAGGCGTAGATATTGAGGCAGGTTACAAGTCAGTAGAATTAATTAAAGGTTCTATTAAAGAAACAGTGAGACCGGAAGTTTTAGGCGGCATTGGAGGATTCGCAGGTGCATTTGATATGAGTGCATTTAAGAATATGGAAGAGCCGATTTTAGTATCTGGAACAGATGGAGTAGGAACAAAACTAAAATTGGCTTTTTTAATGAACAAACATGATACAATAGGACAAGACTGCGTAGCAATGTGTGTAAATGATATAGTATGCTGTGGTGCAAAACCATTATTTTTCTTAGACTATATGTCACTATGGAAAAACATACCAGAAATGGTA
>CANPET010000017.1 GCA_947573465.1 uncultured Eubacterium sp. | reverse complement strand
AATTCCGCCACAACTGCTTAAATATATGCTTTTATGAAAAATGGAAGTCCATTGACTTCCATCTCAAAAAGCAAATGCGGAAGATGGGACTTGAACCCACACGAGCGCAATGCCCACAAGATCCTTAGTCTTGCTCGTCTGCCAGTTCCGACACTTCCGCATGCGATTTGACGCAAGAAAAATATTACCATAACTGACGGGCAGTGTCAAGACTATTTTTTCATTTGCCTATTTTTGTTATATATTTATAAGCAATGCAACTGCTTATCAGTTTTTACTCTATCACTGCTCCCCATCCATACTCTACAGGCTCATCCACATAAAATGGATGATTGGAAGGCAGTATATGAAGAATACTGTCAAACAAGTATTCATGTCCCTCTTTGTTCTGTGCCATGCTCTTCTTGTAAGTCTGATTTGCTATATTCGCTACAGATGTCTGAGATGCAAGTTCACCATATATAATTACATGACCTCCCTCTTCATCTACAGCTTCTGCAAAAGCTCTTACCAACAAAGAATTCATAACAAAAGAGTCCATATTTGTTAATGTTCTGACGTAAGTCGTATATCCTTCTTTTTTTTCAATTGTGCCAATCTCTGTGGCAACATATCCAAACGTCAGATATGTACCTTTATACATGCTTTTACCAATATATTTAAATGGTTGATTTTCTATGCCGTATTCTTCACACGGAACAGAATCCAAAAGCGTATAGGATTTGTTTAAAACATTCTTGCTATTTGACCCACTTCTATGAGGGTCCTTTACATATATTGTTCCCAAATCTGTTATGGTATAATTCTTTCCATCAACAGTAATAACACTTCCCTTATCCGGAGCCTTACACACTGTCCTGAAGGAAACCCGCTCTTGTGCTGTAACATTGGTTTTAATCTGATATCCTACAACAGAAATCAAGGGGCTTGTTAATACAGTGTCCGCCTTCACGCTATTAATATTCAATCCGATAGCACTTCCTGCTATTATTGCAATTGCAACCAACACTGTACTAACTCTATGAAACTTTTTATTCATAAATTTACCCCTTTCTATGAACTCTTAAAAATTACTATATATAACCTTCATTCCATTATAATCCTAACTCCGGTCCTCCATCCGGCTCTGATGCTACAGTAGAATTTTCAACATCAGCTATATCACCACCAGTACCGGTTTCTTCTCCAAATCCTGGTCCTTCCATAATGCCTCTTGCGATTTCAAATTTAGTGATTTCAATTTCCGGAGTCTCGTATTTCTCCATCTTTCTCATATTTATCCCTCCTAACATACACTTACTGATTTTTATCAGATTACTATACATTCTCTCCTGATACAACCGGAATGTTTCTCCATTCCTGTTTCGAATAGAAGTATCCTTTCTTTTCAATCCACTCGGCTATAGAAGTGTATGCCGAATTTCCTTTCTGGTTCAAAGCTGCAAGCAGATTTGTCTCATTATCTGTTGGTGTTTTACATTTAAATACTCCACGTTGATAATAGTTAATTTCCTGACCATCATCATCCTTCCTATATACACCGGAGAAATTAATATAACGATATAAATCTTTATACATATTATTAATAAGTGTATAATTCAGGTCCTCTTTTGTAGTAACACTTAACTCGTCAATCATCTTATTTGCAATCTGTGTTCTCAGGTTCTTAATCGTTACAATATTTAATACATTGTCATATAAGAAATCATGTGATGCCTGACTACTCATCTTATTTTCATTATACAATACCTCTGCAATATTATAAACACTTGTTGTTACCACATTATCACCATATACAATATCTCCACTTGAAAGTTTTGCATAGGCACGTACTGTATACCTTGTATCAAGCATATTAAGAGAATATACCTTGCTCCTAAATGTCAATGCATAATAATCAGAATTCTTGTCATCTGCGCCTGACCAGTTTTTCAATTTTCCTTTCGATGTTGCTTCATATGCATATATTCCATTAGAAACTTCACCTGTTCCAGTATAGTCATTTCCCAATACCATATTATCTGTCGTTGCACCCGTATTTGTTGTATACAGCGTACCAAACTTCTCAATCGTGCTAATTGGATAGTTTTCTATCTTTTTGGAACCTTCTGTTATCTCAGTAACATCTCCTGATTTAATAGCTCTGCCAGCTTCTGATACAATTCTAAATGAAGGATTGAACTCTGAAACCGCACCTTCTGATGTAGCTGTATTCATCTGGAGTGCTTTTACTTTCACATTACCCGGTGTTACCTCTGTCTTCATCTTAACAGTATATTCCGCATTGCCCTTAGTAATCTTAACCAGATAATAAGTAATCTTATATCCTGCATTGAACTGAGACGTTATATCAGCCTTTACGCTACCACCAGTCTCTTCTGTACTTGTAGCTGTTACATAATCACTCGCTGCAAAGTTCGTGTCAACCAATTGCTCTTCGTTTTCTACACCTTTTGAAATTTTTACACTTACCTCTCCTTTAGATTCACTAAAGCTTGAATTACCTGCAAATTCCAGATATTTACCTTCAGAGCTAACGACACTTGCCACTTGCGATACATTTGGTTCATCATAGAATGAGAATTTTGCTGATACTGTAGCTGCTCCTTCTCCTGTTCCTACTAAAACATTCAAATCCTCTCCAACAGTTCTCCAGCCTTCTCCCGTTGCAACCATAACTTTTATCGTTGCAAAGTTGTTTCTTGTATTCGCGTTTCCATCTTCGTCATCTACTTCAGGTATATTTCCACTACCATTTTCTTGAGATGCATTATCAATATCTACTTTAATTGTCTGAATGTCTGGCGAAGCGGTATAATCACTTCCTGCAAATGTTCCTGTAACATCAGTTTCTGCCAATGGGTCCAATGTAGTTGCATCTGATGTACTACTTACAGATTTACCACCAACACACAGACCCCAATCCTTTCCTTCCGGAAGTTCTGCTCTTGCATATCCAACATTAACAACCTTAACTTTAAGTTCGTTATTTTTATTAGCATAAACATTTCCACCTTCCAGAGTGGCCGTATTATCAGCACTCTCTCCATTTACAGTCAGTGCTGTTCCATTTAGTTCCGCACCACTTATCTTCAAATCTGCCAGTGCTGTTCCTTTGGCTCTAATAACTTCCGCTCCATTTGCACGTCTGGACCATACTGTAATATCCGTTCCACTCGGCAACACAACCTCTTTTCCTTCTTTCAGAAGGATATGTCCTGTATCAGCTTCCGTCTTGTCTTCTATGTCATATCTCACTTTTTCCCCATTGAGTGTATACTCCATTATGTAGTATTCTGCTCTTTCAGACTGTGGCCATGTAGTAATCACTTTGCCTTCTTTATCATGACCGAATGTAATCGTACTTGGTGGCAGTGCAAAGATGTATGTTTCACTGTGTTCATTGTTCTCATAGTTATCCTCTAGTGTAACAAATTGTTTTTTCTCATCATTCGGATTATTATCAATTGTTGCTCTCACAGGATATCGCCAGGTACCTACTCCCTTAATCTTTCGGTCATGATCTCCATTTATCCTACATCGGATTGTTTTTGTTATTTCTTCTCCTGCGCCTACATAGACCTTGTCAACAGGTTCAATTTCAACACTACCTATAGAATGGGTTTCATCTTTCTTCTCTCCCTCAACTCTTTCATTCTGCGATATAAACACATCTAAATTTATTCTAAGCGGTTCAGTTTCTTTACCTTCTATCGTTTTTGCAGGATTTTTACTGAGGTTTTTAACTGTTATATTTACATCTATTTCCTCCCCAATATAGTGATTTTCACCATTCGCTTTTGGAGTTACTGTTATTTTGCTAATTACCAAATCCGACTGCATGTCATTACGGTCCTTAATGTCAACCGTTGTCGACTTTCTATCAGTCTCCGTACCATGATAAAAACTTCGAACCTGCACTTTATATTTTCCATGTCCGTACCATGGGTCTTCCGCCGTTCCTTCAGTTCCCGCCACATTTGGTATATAGTTCTGTCCCGGTTCAACTGCTTCACTGTTAGCTGGTTTTGCCAATACTAAATCCTTATCGTCGGCATTCTCCGGACCAATCCAAACCTGATATGAATAATCTTTCTCTAATCTTTCCGGCACCTCAGTAACCCAGTTAACAAAAATTGAGTGATTCCAGGCATTACATGCGCCCTCAGGGTATACCACTGCGGCATTTACTTTTTCAATTCCATAAGTAGAGTTTACCTGTGGATCTGTAAAAGTTAATTCTATAGGTTCTTTATTCGTATCATCCGGTAACTGAAGCATACCGATACCGAATAACAAATCATATTCATGGTATTTAGAATAAAACTGCTCTGAGAAATGGGCAACTGCTCCTTCACCATCTTCAGTAAATTCAAATTTTAATATTTCGATTCCCGGACGATCTTTGTCAGGAATATAAACATTGTCGTTAATATATCCATTTTCGTTCGCCTCATCGGCACAGATTTTAACATATATTGTTTTATTCTGTTCCGCTAATGCTTTCGGTCCATATATATCGTATTCCACATGCACTTGTTCGTTTTCTGGACACGGTATATTATAAGAACCTACTTTAATCATCCATACCTGATCTCCCGGCTCAGCTGCACTCGTATATCCCTTATGCCTACCTGTACTTTCAATTGTTAATTTTGCAGTACCATCCCATTGAAATTCTGCTTGTGCTTTAGCTGGTTCAATACAACCCTCCGCCTGAGTGTAAGGGTCTTTATCAAAATTCGTTTCATTGACTGTAAATGCCCATAATGATTTCTGTTTGTTTTGATTCCACACATCCGTATATCTACCGAAGATATAATTTACATATAAGTTAAAAGTATCTGTACCAATTACACTTTTGTTTTTTATCTCCTCAAATGCCGGAGCCTCTTCGTCATCAAACAGTGCTACAATCTTAGTTGTATGCAAACCGATAGTTGTTTGTTGAGTCTGGTCCTCATTCATATGAGCATATTCAAATGCACGCAATTCTAACTTTATGTTCTCTTCTCCGTTCGCATCTTCTGTTGCTATTAATTTTTCTCTACCTTCTATATTTTTTGTCTCTGTTCTTATTTTTACTATTTTTGCTTCTGCTGCAGTTACTGTCTGACATAATCTTCCATCCGCATATCCTGTAGCATTTGCTACTGGTGTCCAATACAGGTTTTCTCTTCGCAGCCCTTCCCAAAGGTAAGTAACTGAAAGTTTACTGTCGACCGATTCCGGATCCTTATAGTTAAATGTTGTTGTTGCAGAATCAAGAATACTACCTTCTGAATCAACTGAACTAACTGTTACGTTGTAACTTCCACTTGGAAAATCGCCCATAGTATGTGTATAAGATTTTTCTGTTGTCAAATCAACAATTGTATCGCTGCCAATTTTTACAGTATATCCTGCAACACCTTCCGTCGTCCTTGGATCATTCCAATTAATAATTACGTTATTTGTACCTGCCTGCTGACTCGCAACAAGCCCCTTTGGTTTGTAATTTGGCTTGCCTGGTTCTCCTCTTCGAATTACAAAATGGAATACCTTTCCACGGTTATCAATTGCTTCAACCACATTATATGCGTCCTCTTCTAATTCTGCATAATTTGCCGGAATGTAAAACGCTGCACCTGATGTATAATACTCACTTGAAGCTGGATTTCCGTTAAGTTTTACATCTCTGTAATTAGGTTCTATAGGATAAGTTCCCATATTTACACCTACTTCTAACAGAATTTTTCCCTCTGGAAGTTTTTCAATTTTACTAAACGGAAAGTCTTCCACCGGCGCAACAGATATATCTGTTCCTTCTACACTCGTCCAGTTCAGGTCTTTATATTGATCCTCTGTGCCACCTGAAGTTGTTGTCTCCAGTGTCTTCGTTGTTGTTTCCGGTGTTGTTTCCACTGGTGTTGTTGTTTCCGATGTTGTGCCCGGATTTCCCCTTTTAATAACAAAACTAAATTCTTTTCCACCATTAGTAGTTCCTGTGACTACATTATATGCATTTTCTTCTAATTCACTATCTAAAAATCCTAGCCAATTACCACCTACATTGTGCATAGTATCGTCAGCAATTAGAGTACCATTTAATTTTATATTTGTATACTTCGGATCATACCCAGCACCTGCATTATAGGCGAATGTTAAAAATACTCTTTCGTTGCCAGATTCATATTCTTTCCTTTCAAAACTCATTCCTGTTTTTGGTGTAATGAAAGCAACTTCATACTCTGTGCTGCCAGTCACTTTCTCCCAATTCAGCTCTTTATACGGATCCCCTGTGTTGCCCGAAGTCGTTTCCGGTGTCTGTGTTGTTGTAGGTGCCGGCGTTGTTGTCGGTGCCTGTGTTGTTGTCGGTGCCTGTGTTGTTGTCGGTGCCTGTGTTGTCGGTGCCTGTGTTGTCGGTGTTCCCTTTTGAAGTATAATAACAGCACTTCCTGTAGTTGTTTTAACTTCCAATTTGTGATAGGCATTATCCGATAATGCTGACAGTAAAAAGGTGGTCATACCATTAGCCATTTCATGTACTTCCGGATCATTGACCGTCTTTGCTACACCGTCTACCGTGATTTTGGTGTCCGCCTGTGTATTGTCGCCAGAATATGCTAATTTCATATAATTATTGTCATAAAACTGTGGGGTTCCATCGAAGCCTGTTATGCTATTCTCTTGCAGATGCCACGCATACGTACCATTCATATCACTGACTTCAGTAAAACTCAATCCCGAATAATCTTCCCCTGTGTTGCCCGAAGTCGGATCTGGTGCTGTTGTTCCACCTGATTCAACCGTTCCTTTTTGTAAAATAATTGTAATGGCTCCACCTTCACCTGATAATGCAATTGTATACTCTTTATTATCTGCTAATTTACTAAGGTTAAATCCTGTAACTGATACTGTTTTTTCAAAAACAACATCACCAGCAGTTTCACCATTAATAGTAATTGTGGCATTGCCCATCTTTGAATTGCCATCTCCAATTATCTGCATATACATATTTCCATAAAAATTCAACCTCGAAAAACCTGCAAGAGTGTTAGTAGTTATCTTATAGGCATATGTACTATCCATCGGTTCTGTAACTGTTATGAATTCTCCATCAGCTTTTGCTGTGTTGTTGTATACCGTCACTGATGTTACAACCATCACTAAAACTAGAGCAATAGATATTGCTCTTCTCATAATCCCTTTCATTTTGTTCCTTCCTTTCTTCCTGTTTTCCTTTCTTTTTTTTAATACTCTTCTGTCGTTTTCCAAGTCCCGCTTATTTGTCTAGACACAAAATGGCTTCCAAACTTTATAATGTCCCCGCTTATCCGTCCATACCTTCGGCCATTTACAAAAGTATTTTAATATATTTTACTCCGATTTTCTTCTTTTTTCAAGGGATTTTGATGATTTTTCCATTTACTGTCAATAAAAACTATACGGGTCTTTGACACTTATATTTTAACTACATAATAAAAAACTCTTTATTTAAGCCACTTTCGGCTTATTTTTTTGTCAAATTTTTCATTTTTGTATTTCGTACTTTCTCGCACTGTATTATAATATAAGTATCAGGAGGTGTGTTTTCATGAGATTGAAAATAACAAAATCAAAAAATTCCGCATCTTTGTATGTGTTCAAATCCGTATACAACAGTAAAACCCAGTCCAATACATCCGTTATTGTAGAAAAACTGGGAACAGAAACTTTCTTTCAACTGTGGTTACCTTTCTCTCCAGCAGCTTTATTATTCTCTCCATCCGGACCAGATCTGTAAAGACATTTCAGAAAGACACCACTTTGAGTACGATCTAAACGCTATTCTTTCAAGACTTGTTTACAGCAGAATTCTTTTTCCGGCTTCGAAGCTGGCAACTACACGGATTTCAAAAAACTTTCTGGAAGAATCAGATTTTAAAACCCACCATATTTACCGTGCTCTTACGGTTCTGGCACAAGAAGCCGACTTCATTCAACAGAATCTTTACAAAAACAGTCTCAAATATGCTGACAGAAAAACCGGAATGATTTACTACGACTGCACCAATTACTTCTTTGAGATTGAAGAACCTGATATTGACGGGGACCGACAATACGGAAAATCAATAGAAAACCGTCCCAACCCTATTGTCCAGATGGGATTATTTATGGACGGAGATGGTATTCCGCTTCCAACCGGAAATTCAACAATGCCGGAAATCGTGCTTTTATTACAACACAATCAATTAAAGGATTAAAAAGTTTTCTCAAAGAATGGTCTCTTGAAGAAGACGGCTGGAAACTTCCGGGAAATAACAAAACCTATAACATATCAAATCTTGACAGTGAAAAGCACTATGACAAAGTATTTTATAATATGCACAAATTTAACCGATTCAGCTTCCGAAATCGTACGGATTAATCAAAAACGTTGGGAAATCGAGGAATGTTTCCGCATTATGAAAAGTGAATTTAAGGCAAGACCCGTATATCTTCAGCGTTCTGACCGCATCAAGGCACATTTTATGACCTGCTTTATTGCACTGATTCTATATCGGTTTTTAGAGAAGAAACTTGGCGGAGAATATACCTGCTCTCAACCGATACAGACTTTAAGCAATATGAATTTCTATCAGGTGGTTGGTGAAGGTTATGTACCTACCTATACAAGAACAGACGTAACCGACGCTCTCCACGAAGCCTTTGGTTTCAGAACAGATTATCAGATAGTAAGTAATACGCAGATAAAAAAAATATATAAAACTACAAAAAAATTAAAAAAGTACGCAAAAAGTCCTACATAAAGAAAGTCCAGAATCCCCTGTTTCATGGGGTAAACTGGACTTTTTTAATCTTTTAACTGTCAAAGATGGGATTTTAGTAAAATAGTTGAATAATGTCAACCATTCTCGTTATTTTTTCAAGAATAGTACTTATCTACTCTCTCTTCTGCTTCCTGTTCTGACAGAAAATATTTCTCTTTTATCTCTTTTATTAAACTTTCTCTTGGTGCCCCATACTTTTTTGCAATTTTAATCGTAGCACATATTCCCTGCGCGATTCCCTGCGCAATTCCCTGCTCTAATCCTTTTGCGATTCCTCTATTTTCTACTCTGTCCAATACTTCACACATGTTTTTCACTTCTCCTTCCTCTTCCTGTTGGACTTTTATAAATCTGTCATCCTTTGTCAGCACCGACATCAGTTTCAAAACTTCATCCACATGCTTTATCGTCTCTTTTGACGGCTGATAGTTTTTGTTCTTTCTCATCTGCACAAAATAATCTGCCACCATCTTAAAGTCACTGCTAAACATTTCTACCTGCTCATCTGTTAAATATGCTATCTCATACACATTAATCTTGTAGTCATTTACATATGGCTCCAGGTATTCCGGCACTATCATTCCTTCATATAATGATTTATTCTTATCCCAGTGCCTCTCGCCAAAATACAGCACCATGGTAACCACCGGAAAATGTCTGTCCTTTTCCTTCCGGTTCACCTGACTTCTGTATTTCGCACCATCATACCCGATTACACGGAACGGCATTTCCTTATCAATCTCTGTCTGGTTTTCCAGACCGTACATGGCTATGACTACATCTTCCCTTTCCGGCTCATCCCCAACCGAATTATTTCTTTTAACTTCTTCACGTGATTGTGTCCACACCTTCGATACATCTCTTTCCTGCTCGTGTATCTCATTTTCTATTTTATACTGGCTGATGTTCCCGGCATTTGACAAACTTTCTTCCTTCACAACTTTTTTCCCATCAAATAACAGTACATTCACAATATCCGCAAACACATCATTATGTTCTTCTAATAGTTTTTCTGTAATATCTTTCTCGCCCATGCTCACCTTCTCCATATTTTTTTGCACCTTTATATAAAGTATACATATTGTTTGTCGTTTTGTCAATACATATATTAAGTTACATTTATCACATATTCTAAACCAAATCACGTGATGTTTACATATTGATGCTATAATTTCATTTTAACCAGAGCACGTAAAAAAACTTGACAAAAGTGGTATTGATGATCCTATTGCTTACTTTCAAGCGGAAGTAGATGAACTGAACCAAAAGCATAATGAAAAAAAGCATCCAATAAGACAAGAATGATTTCCGAAGAATCTCCGGAAAAATTTTTGGGATATTTCCCTCTAAAAAACATCAATGATAGTCTTCGTACAAAACAATATATCGATTTAATGCAGACAGCTGCCGATTACAGATTTAACGTTTATGACCTAATGTCCTCTCTTATTTGTAAATCAACAATATCCGTTTAGAGCAATTCTCTCATTTTTCTTGCAAGATACAGTGGCATATTCGTTATATATCCGTCCTTTCGGTATCCACGTTTTGAAAAACGAACCGCATATTCAGGTTGATGTTCGGATATATACTTCTTGAAGGCAGGTGCAGACTTATCCTCGCCGCTCTTTACCTCGACCGGTATAATTGATGTGCCATGTTGAATAACAAAGTCGATCTCACCGCTGCGTTCGGAATAGTAATGCGGTGCAACCTCATACTGTCCACAAAGCTGCTGAAGCACAAAATTCTCAGTCAGAGGTCCCTTGAACTGGTAATCTGACTTTAAAAGAATAGCACTGTTATCCATTCCTGCCATATATTTCAGCAGACCTGTATCAAAAACGAACAATTTAAACTGGTCCAGTTTTTCAAACGCAGACAGAGGATGCTCCAATTTTGAGACATTATATACGCGGTTCAACATTCCGGCAGAAACAAGCCATTCTATCGCTTCCTCAAAATCTCTTGCTCTTCCGCCCTCACGAACTGCGCCATACATAAACTTCTCGTTGGACTTAGCTAACTGAGTAACTATACTGCGGAACACCATCAAAATCCTGCCGCTGTTTACCTTACCGTTATGCTTAGAAAAGTCATTTTCATATATCTGAACAAGTTCTTTCTGAATCTTCGCTACTCTTTTCGGATCCTTATGCTTTATCCACGAGGCGACACACTCGGGCATACCGCCAATGATCAAATAGTTGTTGTAGTATTCCATCAATCGGTTATGGAAAAGTTCTTCGATCTGCTGCTCCTTTACAATACTCTGATAGTATGCGAACAGTGGTTCATCGGTCGCGTCCAGAAACTCATCAAATGTTAACGGAGCGATATCTAAAAGGTTGACCATTCCAACCGGATAGGATTTCGGTTTTGCAAGAAGTGTGCCAAGCAGACTTCCTGCTGAAATCACATGATATTCGTTTGCCTTCTCCTTGAAATACTTCAACGCATTCAATGCCGCAGGGCATTCCTGAATCTCATCAAATATAACGAGAGTTGTTTCAGGAAGTATTTTCTCGCCTGCAATCATCGAAAGAAGCTCGATAATTCGCTGAGGATTCTTGTTGGCTTCGAAAATTGATTTCAACTCGTCCTCTTCGTCAAAGTTAAAATATACATAGTTTTCGTAATGGTTCTGTCCAAACTCCTTCATAAGCCATGTCTTACCCACCTGACGGGCACCTCTTAAAACCATAGGCTTCCGTTCTTCGTCATTTTTCCATTTAATCAGTTCATCCATCGCATTTCTTTTCATAAAACATCACCTCACAAATTACTGCAAGGTTAGTATAACACATTTTTCAACTTTCACAAGATAGTTTTCGCACATTTTTTCAACCTTTCAAATCCTCATTCAACACATTTTTTCACAACTGTTGGATATATCAAACGGACAAATCAAAAAAAATGCCAAGTCACAGATTTTAAACTGTGGCTTAGCACTATGTTTTCGTATTCAACTCTTAAAGTCAAGTACTGTATTTTACTCTTTTTTATATTAAGTTAACTTTATGCTAACTTTTCCTTTGCAACATCTACTAATTTTGCAAAACCTTCTGCATCATTGACTGCCATTTCAGCTAACATCTTTCTGTTCATTTCAACACCAGCTAATTTCAATCCATACATAAATTTGCTGTATGAAAGACCATTAATTCTTGCAGCAGCATTGATACGGGCAATCCACAACTGTCTGAACTGTCTCTTTCTCTGCTTTCTTCCTGCATATGAACTTGTTAAAGCTCTCATAACTGACTGCTTTGCTACTCTATACTGTTTTGATCTAGCACCTCTATAACCTTTAGCCAGCTTTAATACTCTGTTATGTTTTTTTCTAGCGTTCATTCCGCCTTTTACTCTTGCCATTTCTTCTTCCTCCTAACTTTAGATTATAAATATGGTAAAATCTTCTTCATGTTCTTAACATTTGTAGCATCAGTTGTTGTTGCTTTTCTAAGATTTCTTTTTCTCTTAGCTGTTTTCTTTGTTAAGATATGTGATTTGTAAGCTTTATTTCTTTTAAGCTTTCCTGTTCCTGTCTTTTTAAAACGTTTTGCAGCTGCTCTGTTTGTCTTAATTTTTGGCATGTTCTTTTCCTCCTTAAATATGTTCTAAAAGCTTAACGCTTTTTCTCTAAAAACATTGTCATGTTTCTGCCTTCAAGTTTTGCGGCTTTACTAACCTGAGCAATATCCTCAAGCATTTCTGCAAAGTCATCCAAAACATGTGCACTACTACTTACATGAGCCATTTCTCTTCCTCTGAATCGAAGAGTGACCTTAACCTTATCACCTTTTGTGATAAATTTTCTAGCGTTGTTGGCCTTTGTCTTTAAATCATTTAATTCCACATTTGGTGATAGTCTGATTTCTTTCGTTTCAACAACATGCTGTTTCTTTTTTGCCTCTTTTTCTCTTTTCTGCTGTTCGTATCTGAACTTACCATAGTCCATGATTTTACAAACAGGAGGCTGTGCCTTTGGAGCAATTTTAATCAAATCAAGTTCTGCTTCATCCGCTAATTTCTGTGCGTCTCTTGCAGACATCACTCCTAACTGCTCTCCATTCGTTCCAATTAAACGAACTTCCTTATCTCTGATTTGTCCGTTGATCATTAACTCGCTAATAGTATTGCACCTCCATAAAATCTGTTCCACAAAAAGAGTGGATAATCTTCACAGACTATCCACTAATAATTCACAATTCCAAATATATAATGTCATTTAGAAAATATAAACCTCGATTCGCTTCAAGCGTCTGGGTGAGAGTGGATACTCTGCTTTATTTTTTCAACGTCTAGTATATTAACATTATATGAAATATATGTCAAGTATTTTTTATCAAACCTACAAACTATTTTTTATCAAACCTACAAACTATATTTTTATAAACTAAATTCTATTTGTAAAATTTATTTCCAAATGCTTTGTTGATTTTTCTTTATTTAACTTTCTTTGCGCCACTGCTTATATTCATCCAATCTCTGAATATATCCACTAAACTCTGGAACTGTAAAATCCAATTCCTTATATCTGATTGGGAAAATAATTCCCTTACTAATCAATTGCGCTCTTGTAGTAGATATCTGATTTACATTTTTATGAAGATTCTTAGCAATATTAGAAATAGTGCATGGTAGTTCTCCGCATTTAACCATAGCAAACACAAATTTTTTATCACTGTCAGCACATCTTTCGTATCTAACTTTAAAGAAACCAATATCTAATGTCTTAAAAAATTCATCTATGTTTTCTTCTACATTATAATATTCAATTTCTTTTTCATCTGTATTTTTATACACTATCTGGCACATCTGTTGTATAAAAAACGGATAACCTTTAGTTAATGAAATAATTTTCTCGACAGCTCTGTTAGAATATGTGATTCCAAACTTACTAGCAGGTATTTCTATTGCATTTTTTGATTGTTCATATGTCAAAGAACCTATCTCCTTATACAAAAACAATCTTTCGGAATAAGATTTTTCATCTGATAGCATCTTATATATTTTGGGTAATCCTGCTCCTATAACCATTACCGGATACCCTAATTGATTAGTTCGATGTAAAGCGGCAATTAATGCTCCTAATTCCTTAGATCTCATATATTGAATTTCATCTATAAAAAAACATATAGGCGTCTCAGATTTATAAGCTGTCTCCCCAATTGTTGTAAACACTTCCGTTAGGCTTTGCGTTAAGTTGATGGATTTATACAACTCTTTCTCTTGTAAAGACAAAGAAAATGTGTTGTCATTGGGATCAAAAGAAACGACCAATGCTTTTATTGCATCTAATGGTTTTTGTATTAGATTTTTAAACTTTTCTTTTGTACTAACTTTTCTTAAAAAAGCCTGTGAACAAGAAGCAATTTGTGAAATAAAATCATTTCTTTCTTCTACTTCTATATGTTTACAAAAAATATCTTTATCTTCTGCTAATTTCTGCAACCTATTTATTAATACTGTTTTTCCAACACCTCTCAATCCACTAAAAATAATTGATTGTGTTGGTACATTCAATCTAAGAGCATCAAACATCTGTTCAACGTTTTGTATATCTTCATCACGCCCAGCAAGATATGTTGGCATTAGCCCTGCTCCTGGTCTATACGGATTTACTTTAAACATATAACCACCTCCAATCATATTATTGCATACTCTTATGTATTAGTCAACCCATTCCCGCTTTATCCCGCAA
>CANPET010000016.1 GCA_947573465.1 uncultured Eubacterium sp. | reverse complement strand
GCCCTGACACCTCGAAAATCTTGAAAAGATTTTTGAGGTGTACAGAAGCTCAAAAAGTAGTGATAGTGTACAGAAGCTCAAAAAGTAGTGATAGTGTACAGAAGCTCAAAAAGTAGTAACCATCATACTAATTTTTCTCTTTTATAAGTTGTTTATCCTTAAATACTTTTAACTTATCTAAATATTCTTTTCTTTCTACTCTTTTCATATTTTTAATACTCCTTTTGGTTAGTATATCCCAAAAAGATAAAAAAACAACACTTTTGGGAATTTGTTCCAAAAAGTGTTGAATAAAACAAGTCATGGTCTCTGGGTTCATAAAAGTAAAAAATGCTTTAGACATTTAATACAATTTACAGACACTTATTTGTTTCGATTTCCTAGTAACTTTGCCAGCCACATCATTACATAGATCATAATTGGAATAATAACCATACAATATGCACTGGCTTTCCATGCAGCATCATATCCTATCAATGCAAAAATTAATGTAAGTAAAGCGCAGACAACTAAAACTACAACAGCCACTAAAGCAGCAATTCTTTTAAACTTCTCCATAGTGTACTCCTTAAAAATATATCTAATAACAGTTCATCCAACAGCTTGAATCCGCATGCGCTCCTTCTCGCTTTTATGGCTTACCATATACAAAAAAGAGCAGGGATTCAAAGTCCTGCGAGCAGTTCTTGTGAATCTCTGCTCTTTTTTGTGCATGGCTGAACTATTATAAACATTATACCAAAACAATAACATATTGCAATTATTGTTTGAAATCAGTATAATCTAAGAAGTTCAGTATTCTGTACGAGAATATATTTTAGAAAAAATACTTTTGGAGGATAATATGGCAAAGAAATATTTATTAGAAACATGGAGAGAGATTGCATATAATCAGGAACAGACACAGAAACAGTATGACGAATTCTGGGGTGCATATTTTGTACAGGAAAAGGAAGTTTACAAGGATATTCTTTCAAATCATGGCACTGTTGTTTCAGGAACAGTAGCAGAGCTTGCTGAAAAATATAACATGGAAGTTCTTACGATGGTAGGTTTTTTGGATGGTATTAATGAGAGTCTGAAAAAAGAGAATCCGATTGATAAGTTGGAAGAGACAACAGAGGTTCAGCTTGATTATGATGATGAAAAGTTATATAAAAACATGGTTGCTGCAAAAGCTGAATGGTTGTATGAATTAGAGGAATGGAATGATATTCTTTCAGAAGACAGAAGAAAAGAATTGTATAAAGAAGAAAAACTTTCAGGAACAGTTGTAAAAGATAAAAAAGTAGGAAGAAATGACCCTTGTCCTTGCGGTAGTGGTAAAAAATATAAACATTGCTGTGGGAGATAGTGGAGAGATTGAGTAAGAAAGAATCAAGCAGGCATACTATTGGTATGTAATATAAAGAGTTGTTGAAATAAAGAAGTTTTTATAGTGAACTATAAAAACTTCTTTATTTTAATGATTTTTTATAGTGCACTTTAAACATGCTAAATCTTGTAAATGATTTCATTACTATTGATGCTACAGAGCGAAGGTGGCAGAATGGAGAATTATATTGTAAAAAGAAAACAATATCTTGATAAACTAAAAAAAGAAAGATAAACAGATTATAAAGGTAGTTACGGGAGTAACACGTTGTGGAAAGTCTACACTACTTATGCAGTATAGGGATTATTTAAAAGAAAATGTAGATGTTTATATAACTGGTTCTAATCCACAAATACTTTTGCCAGAGAGATTGCCCCGCTTAAGAAAATAATTGATAATTACCCGAAATATATTATTTCAATGGATGAAATATCGATGAGTGAAGAGGGGATAAAACAGATTAACGTTATTGACTTTTTGTTAAACAGCGAATAAAACATATAAATCACTTTTTCGTTTGTGTGAATAAATATAAATTAAGACTTGAGAATATTATGCCAGAAAATCTAAGATAAAGATTAAGGTTTCTTTGTATTCTTAATCTTTATCTTCCTCTTCTTGTCTCTCATATTCCTTATAATCAGCAACAATACGTTTTGCTTCTCTTTGTTTTGACTCAGAATGTCCGATAATAATTTCATATCCCGTAGCACGGATTGCATTGATTAATTCCAAGGCCTCATCACTGGATTTGTGTTTTGCAGTGATAACAGAACCACTTAAAATCATAAAGCAAATAGAAAATTCAGGTGCAGTATCTTTAGGGTTTAGGGATATTTCTCCCATTCGATAGCACCATATAATTTCATCTAATGGGATAATTGAAACTTTCGTTTTCCCAAGGTCTATAAAATAGTTTTCTGTAATATACATGTCATTAATCTGAATATAGTTTTCGCTGTCCAGTTCATATTGCGCTTCATCAATTAAATATTTCTGTTCTTTTTTTCCGATAAAAGTACAAACGGGGTAAATATATGGATTTGCAATTGCAAGTAAATAACTGATTGTTTTTTTTATAGAAATTAAAAAAATCACCAAAACAATCCACAATAAAATAATATAAAACAGTGGGTGGTAGTCAGCATTACTTAATACAAAATTTGCATTTATATGGGATAATGCATCGGTATTCCAATTTAAATCATTCATATAAGAATCCAGCATTTTTTTAAAAGCATGATTAGGTTTCATGACTTTTGCTTTAAATTCATAATTTTTAATTATTTTTTGGGGAACTCCATCAATTGGAATGATTGCAAAAACACTTTTGCCGTCTTTAATAGAATAATAGTAACCATAAAGAGCGCCTCCAGCCTTCTCTAAATTGTATCCTGTATAATATAATTCTGTTGATTTTACTTTCACAAAATCGTTTTCAGAAGTGACTTTGTGTATATCATTTATGGTAACAGGATGAAATACTTCGATAAAAGGGCAGAGAATAAAAATAATCATTGTTATAGCACACAAAAATAATGGGATAGTTAGTTTATTCACACAAGTTGTTCTGATTTTATTTGTAATACGTATGTTCATTTTCTTTCCTCAATATATTGTTGGTTTATAGTGAAAAATAATTTTGTTTGAAAATAAAAATCATCTGTATACAGTATAAATGACGATTCTGTTTTAATCAAGGTTGCGTTTCACGGTGTTTGTTGGTAAAATCACATAAGGGAAAGTATTATTAGGTAATGGAGAAAATAAAATGGAAGCGTATGGTGGTTTTGCACAGGTTTATGATGAATTTATGGACAATGTTGATTATCATCAGTGGTGTGGCTATGCAGTAAAGTTGTTGAGACAATATGGTGTTTTGGATGGACAGTTGGTAGAAATTGGATGTGGAACGGGCGCAGGAACTATGTTGTTTGCGAAAGAAGGCTATCAGATGATAGGAATTGATATTTCGCAGGAAATGCTCGAGATTGCTGAAAGTAAAAAGAAAGCAGAGAATATACTATATGTTTTGCAGGATGCCACGGAATTGGAATTGCCGTATACTGTTCCGGCAATGGTAAGTATTGGAGATTCCATGAATTATATTACAGACTATGGTGATTTTACTATGGTATTAAAAAGAGTAAATGAATTTTTAGAGCAGGATGGAATTTTTGTATTTGATTTAAAAACAAGGAAATATTTTTCTGATATCGGGGAGACTACCATCGCAGAAGACCGGGAAGACTGTAGTTTTATATGGGAAAATTATTTTGATGAAGAGACAAATATTAATGAGTACTATCTATCTGTCTTTGTACGTGGGGAGGACGGCAGATATGATAAATACGAAGAAGAGCATTTTCAGCGTGGATATACATTAGGGGAAGTCGTAAAGGCTGTTGAACTGGCAGGATTAAAAGTGGAAAGAATTTACGAAGCGTTTTCTGATAATGAAGGGAAAGAGGAAAATGACAGGGTGTATGTAGTAGTTAGAAAAACAGGAAAATGACAGTGTCTGCGCAGCAACAAGAAAAACAGATACAATTCAGTAAAGAAAATATAAGGAATGGAAGAACAAGGAGAGTAATTCTATGGATTATATAGTTAGAGCGACAGCCGCAAATGGACAGATAAGAGCGTTTGCTATTACTTCAAAGGAAATGGTTGAGACAGCCAGACAACATCATAATACAAGTCCTGTTGCGACAGCAGCGCTTGGAAGGCTGTTGACAGGCGGAGCCATGATGGGAGTCATGATGAAAGGTGAAAAGGACATGCTGACCCTGATGATGAAGGGAGACGGACCGATTAACGGAGTGACTGTTACAGCAGATTCTAAAGGAAATGTAAAAGGATATGTTGGAAATCCAAATGTCCTGATTCCGGCAAATTATGCAGGAAAGTTAGATGTAGGTGCGGCAATTGGTTATGGTACACTGACAGTGATTAAAGATATGGGACTAAAAGAACCATATTGCAGTCAGGTACCTCTTGGAACCAGCGAGGTAGCAGAAGATTTGACATACTATTTTGCTTCATCAGAGCAGGTTCCATCAGCTGTGGGACTGGGGGTATTAATGTCAAAAGATAATACAGTGAAACAGTCAGGTGGATTTATCGTACAGTTAATGCCGTTTGCAGATGAAGAAGTTATCAGTAAATTAGAACAGCGCGTTAATAGTATCAGTTCTGTTACGGATATGCTGGAAAAAGGAATGACACCCGAGGATATTCTGAGAGAAGTCATGGGAGATATGGATGTACAATTTAATGATAAAATACCTACCGGATTTGTATGTAACTGTAGTAAAGAAAGAATCGTAAAAGCATTAGCAGGAATCAGTAAAAAAGATATGGATGACATCATTAATGATGGAAAAGAAATTGAAGTGAAATGTGATTTTTGTAATACTAATTATACATTTAGTGTAGAAGAATTAAAAACGTTAAGGAAGCAGTTTCGTTAATAGATTTTAATTATCGAAGAAAATTAGGTGTGGAGGAATACTGTGAAAAGAATAAGTCTAATTATATTAAGTATCATTATGCTATGTGGTGCAGGAACTGTAGTGTCAGCAGGAGAATTAAACGCAAATGAGAAATCTGTTATTGAAGCAATTTCAAAAAATGATTTTCCGGTTAAAATAGAACAGCGCTATATTAATCAGTTGGAAAATTACTTTTGTACAGATAATGTACAAATAGGAAAATTAGATGCAGATGATTTTGTAATGTATTTGAAGGATGCCTTGAATGCAAAAAAGAATACATTGAAAAATAAAAACTATCAAAATATTTCGGATACCTATATATATTTTGAGAAAGCAGGAACAGCAATTAATTTGCTATTAGAATATGACAGTTCTGTAAATGATTTTTATTTTATAGATGGTTCCGGATATATTGTGTTGGATTTTCAAGATATCATTAAGCATACGGATAAGACAGAAGCGAATGATTGGAATATATCTGTAGAAGTAATTTTTGCAGTAGTCATATTATTATGCATACTAGGGTTGTTGATAAATTTTCGCAGATGGAATAAAAAAATGAAACGGCATAATAAAGAGCGTTATGAGGATGAGGACGAAGATGAGGATGAACTGGAAGTAGCGAATAGAAAGACAAGGAAAGCAAGAATGCAGACATTTTCTTATCGAAATATCAAACAGATATTAATGTACTTCTATATTCCAATTATCATGGGAGTGATTGTGGTTGTTATAGGAGGTCTCTTCCTAAATCGTTTTGGTGATTTGCTGGATAGTATGCAGGCTAATTTCATTAATACCCAACCACTTTATCACAGTAAGGAAATGGTATATCAACCGGCCAATGTAAAAGTAAATGAGCAGGGAAAGAATATTAACCTCTCAAAAATATCTTATCCTAGATATAGTGAACAGTATGGACAGTTAAAGTGCCAGGAATTAGAGGTTGATGCACCGGTATTTTTTGGAGACAGAGGTGAATATCTGGAAAAAGGAGCCGGAACATATTCGGGAAGTGCCATTCCGGGACAGGGGAAAACAATATTAATTGGTGCACATGATACGACGTTTTTTAAAGGATTAGAAAAGGTAAAAAAGGGACAGACATTTACTTTTACGACAACATATGGAGTATATGAATATAAAGTCAGAGAAACAAAAGTGTATCATGATGGAGATTATGAAAAAGGTTATGATTTGAAAGCACATACAGAGCAGCTTGTACTTTATACATGTTTTCCTTTTGGAAAATTAAACGGAAAGAAAACAGACAGACTGTTTGTATATTTAGATAAAATAGCAGGTCCGGTCATTGAATATTAAGGAGGTAATAATATGTCTAGAAGAAACAAACGAACAACAAGAATCATTGTCAGATACGTTATTACTTTCGTATTGATGGTATGTCTGATTGGTATTTCATTGCTGGCATATGGAAAATATAGTATGCTTAGTGTTCATGGTGTTGTAAATAGTTGTGAAAGAGTAAAATATTTTGAGGACATCTGTGAGGAGATGGAGACAGAAGCGTATCGTCTGGGAATTCCTTATGGGATTACAAAAAAAGAGATTAAGGGAATTTTTGTAGAGAAAGATATACGCAGGGATGTTACAAATACTATAGCAACAATGAAAAATGAAAATACACCAAGAATTGACACTTATGACCTCAGAAAGAGAATAGAAGAAAAAATAGAAACAAAAGAGGGTAAGTTAAATGAACAGCAAAAAGAGTCCTTAAATAATTACATATTTCAGGTGGAGAGTATGTATCAGGAGAAAATTTATATTCCGGGAATTGATGTTATTGTTCAGTTAATTAGAATTACGGATAAAATCATATTGATTGCAATTCCCCTTTTGTTGTTGATTGCAATTATCTGTATATTTTATTTGATTTCATCAAGGAGATATGTATATCATGGTCTAAGAAGTATTGCCTATAGTTTTATTGGAGCGGGTGTTACTTTGGTTACGGTGTTTGCCGGATTGATTTCCGACAGATCCATTTATCGTTTTAATATATCTGATGTATATATGAGAAAGTTTTTTACGTTTTGGATAGGTCATGAATTTTTAATGCAGGTTTTTGCAGGAATTATGCTGCTGCTGATGGGAGCTCTGTTTGTTTATTTGGTAATTAGACAAAAATCCCGAATTAGATAATTTTTTACTGGACTTTCAAACTTTAGAGTGTTAAAATCTGAAAGTAGAAGAACCTATGAATGAGAGGTGCGAAATGAGTAAAAAAATCAGAACAACAGAAGTAGACCATTTATTTGATGCTATTTTAACATTAAAGGATAAAGAGGAGTGTTACACATTTTTTGAAGATGTGTGTACGGTCAATGAATTATTATCAATATCTCAGAGATATGAGGTTGCAAAGATGCTTCGTGAGGGGCAGACATATCTGGATATTTCCAACGCAACCGGAGCATCTACTGCAACGATTAGCAGGGTGAACCGTTCATTGAATTATGGAAATGATGGATATGATATGGTTTTAGAGAGAGTAAAAGAAAAAGAAGGTAAATAAAAAATAGTCTTCTCTGTTATAGGGAAGACTATTTTTGTAAGATTATTCAGGATCGTGTTTGTCAACATCCGGAAGTGAATCAATTAATTTTTCAATAAGTATCTTTCGTACAAAGGTACCATAACTCAACATTGTTATAAGACCTACAGTTTGCAGGTAGTCTTTATCTTCTACATCCATATCTTCAAAAATTTTAGTAGAATCACTTACTTCTTTCATAATTGATTCAGATAAATCACATTTTTTAGCATAATTTAAAAAGTCATTAATTATATTTTCTAAAGGAATTTCTTCGTTATGAAAGTATGTCTTCAACATTGGTGTAAGCAGTTTGGTCACATCATTGATTGAAAGAACATTTTTGAAGAAAAAGATCATAATCAATACCATGATATGGTCTTTGGTATATTTCTTTTTCTCAGGAGAAGGTAACAAACGGCTTTTGGCATAATTGTTAATCATAGTTTTTGTCATAAGTTTGTCATCATCTCTGCGTTTGGTTGCTGCAAATTTATCATTTAAATAAGTAGTAACCTGATCCATATATAAATCAATATTTGGAATATCATCAATATTAAAATCTTTGACTTCTTCTAATATATTCTTCACAAAATCTTCTGAATACATAAATGAAACTCCTTTAATATAAAGTGTGAGTGAATAAATTCTTGTAATAAAATATATGTAAAATTCATTTATTACTTAATAAGTATAATATGTAGTAATGAAAACTACAAGATGTAATTTAGGGTATTCGTGTAAAATCATAATATCTTTTTAGAAAAGAGTATGATAAAATAAAAGCAGTATACAAGTGTCTATGGCACTTTTTTCTTTGGAGAAAAAATATAAAGGATGGAAATATATGAATAATATTTACGAAACACTGAATGATATGCAGCAGATAGCAACGTTTCATACAGATGGACCGCTTTTAATATTAGCAGGTGCCGGAAGTGGAAAAACAAGAGTGTTGACACATCGTATTGCATATCTTATTGAAGAACAACAAGTGAACCCATATAATATCATGGCAATTACATTTACGAATAAGGCAGCAGCAGAGATGCGCAGCCGTGTTAATAAGATTGTAGGATTTGGCGCAGAACAGGTGTGGGTCAGTACCTTTCATTCAGCATGTGTTAGAATTCTTCGCAGGTTTATTGACAGAATTGGATATAATACAGATTTCACCATTTATGATACAGATGATCAGAAACGCCTTATGAAGAATGTAATTAAGGAATTGAATCTGGATCCCAAAATGTATAAAGAAAATGGAATGTTAAATAAGATTTCAGATTTTAAGAATAAATTGCTTACTACAGGTGATGTGTCGGCAATGGCACAAAGCGATTTTAAGATGGTTAATGTTTCAAAGATTTATAATGATTATCAGGAAGCCTTAAAGAAAAATAATGCGTTGGATTTTGATGATTTGATTATGAAGGCAGTGGAGCTGTTTAAAAAGTGTCCTGAGGTATTAGAGAGTTATCAGGACAGACTGCAATATATCATGGTAGATGAGTATCAGGATACCAATGCCGCACAGTTTGCTTTTATTAAAATGTTAGCAGAAAAACATCAGAATCTTTGTGTTGTGGGAGATGATGATCAGTCAATCTATAAATTCAGAGGGGCAGATATTACCAATATCCTACAGTTTGAAAAATATTTTCCTACAGCAAGAGTTGTAAAATTAGAGCAGAATTATCGTTCTACGAAAAATATCTTAGAGGCAGCAAATGCTGTGATACATAACAATGCCGGAAGAAAGGATAAGACCCTTTGGAGTGATAATGAGCAGGGAGAAAAGATAGACCTGTACCAGGCGGAGGATGGATATGCTGAGGCTGAAATGGTGGCAGGAGAAATCAAAGAGGCAGTAGATTGGGGAAAGGCTGATTACAATGATTATGCTATTTTATACCGTACCAATGCCCAGTCTCGAGCGTTAGAAGAAAAACTTATGATGAAGAATATTCCATACAAGATTATTGGTGGACAGAACTTCTATCAGAGAAAAGAAATCAAGGACATTATTGCGTATCTCCGTATTATCAGTAATCCTACAGATGATATTGCAGTGGAGCGTATTATCAATGTTCCAAAACGTGGAATTGGTGCTACAACAGTTGAAAAGGTGAAAGATTTTGCAAGAGCTTATGGCATGGATTTGTATGATGCATTACTTGAAATCGAAGAGATACCGGGACTTTCAAGAGCTGTTTCTAAGATAAAAGGATTTACAGACTTAATTGAAAGTTATAAAAGTGATGAGTATAAAGGTGAAATTGAAAAGCTGACAAACGCCATATTAAATGACACAGGATATGTCAGTGAATTGGCAGCGGAAAATACAGATGAAGCCAATGGACGTATTGAGAATATTGAAGAATTAATTAATAAAATTGTGGAATATGAAGATAATACTGATGAGCCGGATTTATCTGAATTTTTAGAAGAAGTAGCTTTGGTTGCTGAGATTGACAATTTGGATGAGAATAGCAGCTATGTAGTGCTTATGACTGTTCATAGTGCAAAGGGATTGGAGTTTCCGAATGTTTTTCTTTGTGGTATGGAAGATGGGCTATTTCCAGGATATATGAGTATTATGGCAGATGATAGTGAGGAATTGGAAGAAGAGCGTCGTTTATGCTATGTAGCCATTACCCGTGCCATGAAAAATCTGACAATTAGTTATGCGAAGAAACGAATGGTTCGTGGTGAGATGCAGTATAATATTGTGTCCAGATTTGTGAAGGAAATTCCACCAATGATTGTAAACAGCAAGAATGTGACAGACAGAGTTGCAGCAGGCTATGAGAAGAAACCTTCTTTTACGAATTTTGGTGGATATGAAGGCTCTCTTAGTCATGGAGGTTCAGGTTATATGGGAAGTAGCAATTATGGTGGTTCCAGAACCTATGCGGCAAGTCAGCGAAAAAATGCATACAAGGCTATGGCAAAGAAACCTGCGTATGGCAATCCAAGCAGTAAGCCGGGATTTGGAAAAGAGTTTACTGTGACAAAAGCTGCTATTGATTATAAAGTAGGAGATAGAGTGAAGCATATGAAGTTTGGTGAGGGAACTGTATTGGGGATTGAAGATGGTCCAAGAGATTATCAGGTAACAGTGAACTTTGATACGGCAGGGCAAAAAGTAATGATGGCTTCTTTCGCAAAATTGAAAAAAGTGTAGTAAAACACAGGTAATGATGATATACTAATAATAATCAGAAAACGTATGTAATAATAAGAGAAAAGATGATTGTTTTTGGATTTTTGTCTCAATCATCGGTACAAATTTTTATGAGAATATTAGGAGGCAGAATATGGATGAATTAATGAAAGGTGTAAAAATTGGAAAGATTCTTGGAAAAGACGACAAGAAGGAAACTTATAAGATTGTTGCTGTTGTTTGTGGTGTTATCGCAGTGATTGCAGCTATTGCTGGAGCAGCTTATGGTATTTACAGATTAGTAAACAGAGATTACTATGATGACTTTGAAGACGATTTCGATGATTTGTTTGATGAAGATGATGATGAAGACGAGAGCGACTTCGAGGACTAATTTGAAGAAAGCAAGCAAATAGTGACGAACATAGAAAAAAAACAGCGTAGAAGGCAGAAGTGCTTTTTACGCTGTATTTCTTAATGCCTAAAGTCAGATTCGTTATCTACATCGTATGCCACAAACTAAAAATAATTGAAAAGGAGATAGGGCGAATGAACTATTTGACATATATACCTATTTGGGAAAAACTTAATCAATTACAACAAGATATGCTGATGGATTCGGCTGTTATCCGCAGATTTCGTAAAGGTGAAATTCTGCATAATGGGGCGGACGACTGCACTGGCCTAATCCTTGTAGTATCAGGTCAGCTTCGTGCGTTTACTATTTCTGATGAGGGAAGAGAGATTACAATGTATCGGCTTTTTGAGCGTGATATTTGTCTTTTTTCTGCTTCTTGCATGATGAACAGCATTCAGTTTGATATTACCATTATGGCAGAAAAGGATACCGAAGTTTTAGTGATTTCATCTGAAGTTTATAAAAGTATTATGGAGGTTTCACCTATTCTTGCAAATTATACAAACGAGATTATGGCAAGTAGGTTTTCTGATGTGATGTGGCTTGTTGATCAGGTGATGTGGAAAAGTTTTGACAGACGTCTTGCAGATTTTCTTTTGAGTGAAGCAAATATTGAAGGTACCAATATACTTCATATTACCCAAGAAGCCATAGGAAATCATTTAGGAAGTCCCCGTGAGGTTGTAACAAGAATGTTAAAGTATTTCGTGAGTGAGGGGCTTGTCAGACTCTCCCGTGGAGTAGTTGAGATTATTGATGAAGACGGACTTTCCAAGTGGAACAAAACAAAGCGTTGAGAATTTCCTTATGAAAAACGCAACGCTTTGCTTATAAATTCTGGTTTTAACAATCCATTCCGCAAGGGGTGGATTTTTCAATTAAGGCTTTCTCAAAGCGAATAGCGTCATAAAGTCGAAAACCGCCTGCAAAATTATATGTGTTAAAGCCATTACCTGTTAATATACGGCTTGCAATATAACTTCTTAGTCCACTTTGGCAGATGATATAAACCGGCTTTGTTTTGTCAAGTTCATCTAAGCGCTCACGAAGTTCGTCGACAGGAATATTGACAAATCCGTCGATATGACTTCCGGCATATTCGCCCTTTGTTCTTGTGTCCAGCAGAGTTACACTTCCGTCATGGGGAAGTTTATCCACATCTTCATAATACCATTGTTTTACAATGTTATTTTTAATGTTTTCAATCATAAAACCTGCCATATTTACCGGATCTTTAGCCGAGGAGTAAGGAGGAGCGTATGCAAGGTCAAGTTCCGCAAGGTCATAGGCCTTCATTCCGGCACGGATAGCGGTTGCAAGCACATCAATTCGTTTGTCCACTCCATCATAGCCCACAATCTGCGCTCCTAATATACGATAGGTTTCTCTTTCAAAAAGCACTTTTAAGGTCATCATTTTGCCACCGGGATAATAACCTGCGTGGCTCATCGGCGACAGAATAACTTTATCAAAGCTAATTCCTGCTTCGTTTGCAGTGTGTTCGTTGATTCCTGTTGCAGCGGCAGTTAAATCAAATACTTTGATAATTGAACTACCCTGTCCTCCTGTATAATGGCTGTTGCCACCACAAATATTATCAGCTGCAATACGCCCTTGCTTATTGGCAGGTCCGGCAAGAGAAATCAGTGTATCGTCACCAGTAATAAAGTTTTGAATCTGCACTGCATCGCCTACAGCATAAATGTCAGGGAGTGATGTTTCCATACGTTCATTTACCACAATACTTCCTTTCATACCAAGAGATATTCCTGCATTTTGGGCAAGACCTGTGTCAGGTGTAACACCAATGGCGAGAATAACCATGTCAGCGGAAATGGCATTGGTGGTGGAAATGGTATCGACATTTTTTAGTTTCACAAAGGTTTTGCCGTCTTTTTCTTCAAAGCCATCCACCATGTGGTTTAGCACGAGATTTATGCCATGCTGTCTTAATTTTGCATGAATGAACGGCACAATATCAAAATCAAAGGGAGTCATAAGTTGTGAATGTCCCTGAACAATCGTAACGTCTATACCTAATTCACGCAGATTCTCTGCAGTCTCAAGTCCAATAAAACCACCACCGGCAACGACAGCTGTGCGTGGCTTGTTCGTGTTTATATAGTCGTTGATTTTTAACGTATCTTCTACGGTACGCAAGGTGAAGATATTGTTTCTATTTATTCCTTCAAATGGTGGAGTAGTTGGTTTTGCACCGGTGGAAATCAAAAGTTTATCATAACTTTCTTCAAATTTTTCGCCGGTTCTAAGGTTTGTTACGGTTACAGTTTTATTATCAGCATTGATTGCCGTAACCTCATGATGTACTCTCATATCCACACGGAAGCGGGAATAAAAGCTCTCGGGTGTCTGTAGAGTTAATGCTTCTTTATTATTAATCGTGCCACCAATATAGTATGGTAAACCACAATTAGCGTAGGAAATAAATCCCGATTTTTCAAAAACAACAATTTGTGCTGTTTCATCAAGTCTGCGTATTCTTGCTGCAGCAGTTGCTCCTCCTGCTACACCACCAATAATAACAACTTTCATTTATTTTACCTCTTTCTTCAGTATGCGAAGTGTCGTAAGCGACACTTTGTTATAACATTGCAAGAATTTCATCTTTTGGTTTTGCTCCAACGGAGGAGTTTACTACTTTGCCATCTTTTATTACCACAAGCATCGGAATACTCATTACTCCAAACTGTGCAGCAAGCGCCGGCTGTTCATCAACATTTATTTTGCCGACCTTAATGTCATTTCTTTCATTTGAAATCTCCGATATAATGGGACCTACCATGCGACATGGACCACACCAGTCAGCATAAAAATCCAAAATTACCGGTTTTTTAGAATTAATTACCTCATTTGTAAAATTTTCTTTGTTTATTTTGATAACAGACATTTTTAAGTCCTCCTTTTCTTTATTGTAGCATTAGTATAACTGATTTTGGAGAAAAGTTCTGTGACATTATCACATTACATGAAATAACTTGGAAGTCTCGTTCTTTGCTTGTAAAAAGGGCAAAAGTTTAATACAATGGTTTCATGACAATTTAAGTAAGATAAAAATGTAAGTGAAAGGTATCAAAGATGAAGAAAGGTATTGAATATACAGGTAAAGTTGTAGGGTTGGGATTTCCAAATAAAGGTAAAGTGGATTGTGGCGATGATGGTATGGCTACAGTAAAAGGAACGATACCAGGACAGACAGTTCGGTTTGTTGTTTCAAAAAAACGTTCTGGTAATCCTATTGGAAGATTAAAGGAGATAGTGGAAAAATCAGAGATGGAAGATGTGGAGCCACAGTGCCCACATTTTGATTTTTGTGGTGGGTGTTCTTATCAGACAATGAGTTATGCAAATCAGGTAGCATTGAAAGAAAAAATGATAAAAGATATTCTGGATAAGGCAATCGTAAGTGATTATCAATTTGAGGGGATTTTGGAAAGCCCTGCTCAGTGGGAATATCGGAATAAGATGGAGTTTTCTTTTGGAGATGAAGTAAAGGATGGACCTTTGGCTCTTGGTATGCATAAAAGAAACAGTTTTCATGATATTGTAACAGTAAATCAGTGTCAGATAGTGCATGAGGATTATAGAAAAGTATTAGATTGTGTATTAGAGTATTGTAAGGAAAGGGAATTGCCTTTCTATAAGAAGTTAAGACATGAAGGATATCTCAGGCATATGTTAGTTCGAAGAACTACAGTGACAAAGCAAATGTTAGTGGCAATTGTTACGACATCTGATAAAGAATGTGAAGAAAAGGCGCAGTGGCAGCAGTTGGCAGAAAAATTACAGCAGCTGGATTCAGAAGCAAAGTTGTGTGGTGTGTTACATATTATTAATGACGGACTGGCTGATGTAGTACAAAGTGATGAGACCAGAGTATTGTATGGTGATGAATATATTTATGAAGAATTATTAGGGCTTCAATTTAAAATATCTGTGTTCTCGTTTTTCCAGACCAATTCGCTGGGAGCAGAAGTGTTGTATTCTAAGGCACGTGAGTATATTGGTGATACCAAAGATATGACAGTATTTGACCTGTATAGTGGTACAGGAACGATTGCACAGATTGTCGCACCGGTGGCAAAGAAAGTTGTTGGAGTGGAAATCGTTGAGGAAGCAGTAGAAGCGGCGAAGGTTAACGCAGAGTTGAATGGTTTACATAATTGTGAGTTTATTGCTGGGGATGTACTAAAGGTAATTGATGAAATTGAAGATAAGCCGGATATGATTATATTAGACCCGCCGAGAGATGGAATTAATCCAAAAGCACTAAAGAAGATTATTGATTTTGGTGTGGATAGATTAGTTTACATAAGTTGTAAACCGACCAGTTTGGCTAGGGATTTGGAGATACTGCAGGCACAGGGGTATCAGGTGGAAAAAGCATGTGCTGTGGATATGTTTGCAAATACGGTTCATACAGAAACAATTTGTGAATTGATTAAAACCATATAATAATATAAAAGTGTTGGACAACAATTCTATTATTTATTGTCTTTATTTAGAATAGTTAAAGGAGGAAAAGAGATATGGAAAATCAATTAGTTAATCCATTAATTAGTGAAATAAAAGATATTATAAAAGACCCATACGTTTTTGAATTTTTAGGTATTCCAGAAGAGAAACCAATAATGGAAAGTGATTTAGAAAAAGCATTAGTACAACAGATTGAAAAATTTCTTCTTGAGTTAGGAAGAGGATTTATGTTTGTAGGAACACAACAACGAATTACAATCAACAACACACATTATTATGCAGATATGGTATTTTACAATAAACCGTTGAAATCATATGTCATAATAGAATTGAAAACAACAAAACTAATGCCGGAAGCAGTTGGTCAGTTGAATATGTACCTAAATTATTATGAAAATGAAGTAAATGACGAAGGAGATAATAAACCAATTGGTATTATTCTTTGCACAGATAAAGATTCGGTGGCAGCAGAATATGCGTTGGGTGGATTATCGAGTAATTCTATAAATTCAGAATGTTTTCCCTTAAATTAACCATATTATTAAGGGAAAAATTCCTTAAGACATTGACCTTTCCCTTAAAAAACACTATAATTTAAGGGAAAGATAATGGAGACAATATGAAGTGACCTCACAATTGTAGATTCGTGGATTTACCTGTAAG
>CANPET010000015.1 GCA_947573465.1 uncultured Eubacterium sp. | reverse complement strand
TAAATATTTAAAAATAAACCCGTTTCTTGAATACAGAATATTGTTTTTGATATCTAAAACATTTGTAAATTCCTGTGCCGATATCTGTTCTTTATTTTGACTTCCTAACACGTCTTTCTTTCTCCTTCCTCTTCCTTAATACTTCCCTCTTCTTTTGCTCTAGCAAATTATAATATGCCTTCGATAATTCACATGTAGAATCTAATAATAATGGTCCTTTGTCCACGTATTCCTCTCCGTCAATTACAAATTTTTCAAATCCCAAGTCCCACATTTCCTGTTTTGTAATTACCACTTTAATGCTCATAATTCCTTTCCTATGTCTGATTATCAGTACTATTACTTTCTATGATATTTTGCATATTATCTCCCATCTATTTTTCACTTTACTTTCTTAGTTTTTTTAGTCCACTTTGAATATTTATTACCATTAAAACATCTTACATAAATTACATATTTGCTGTGTTTCTTTATGTTAGTAATTTTCAACTTTGTCTTATACCACTTACATTTAATTACAGTTTTTTTACCTCTTTTTACTTTAATCTGAAAACCTTTCGCTTTATATTTCGAAGGTTTTCCTTTAAAAGTGATATAAATTTTTTTATTCTTTAACTTAATACTTTTTATTTGGGGCTTTAAAGGCTTCTTACTACTATATGGATCAACAATATCTGAAACTGAAGAGGATGCTGCATACTTAAAAGTTACTATTTTTCCGGATTTGGATATAACTGTAATAGTTGAAGTACCGGCATTTTTTTTAACAATTTGAAATGAATATCCACTTCTGGAAGTTGATTCCACGGTACATACATTTGTATCTGATGATTCAAAACTGCGGACAGCTTCAATGCCTTCCTCTTCTACACGAATGAATACAACATCACCTTCTTTTTGAGATGAGATGACATCCCCTTCTTCTATGTAAGTATTGTTACTGGTCTTAATAATGTTTTTTATTTCTTTGTCATCTTTAACATTTACTTTTATGTTAAATGATGTCGGATTTACACCTTTATTGTTTGCTGCAACCAAATCTGTAAATTCACACTTTAATGTCGCTGTTCCTGTTCCTTTGGTGACCAAAACCGGATTTTGAGATGTATTATTTTTTACTTCAAGCAATGACGGATTTGAGGACGTCCACTTTATACTGCATTTATTATTACTGTCCAAGTCACTAACCATTGCTTTTACGTAATCATTTACAGAGACATCTTTTGCTAATGTAATCTCATTTGCCGATACTGAATATTTTGGTTTTTTCAACACTTTAACATTCATTGTACAACCATAAGACGTATCGTCAGAGCTGACCACTCTGACTGTAGAGTTGCCTGGCTTTAATCCATTTAATACAAAACCTGATGCCCCCCATCCTGTGCTAGACAGGTTTGTTACTGCGGCAACTTGATTATTACTATTTGTCACATTAATAAACTGTATCGCATTATTATGTACCTTATCCCAGCTTATATATTCAGATTTAAATGGAATCACATTTGTTACTATATTTTCCTTACTTCCTTCATAAAGATAATAATTGATATTTCCGGTGCTATTTATGGCATTACTAATTATATTAAGTCCCTTTACATTTACGTGATTATAAATGACTGCCTGAAATGGATAATGATGTATCACAGTCGGATTTTTAATAGTATTTCGCCATTCAAATATTCCACTAATCCTTGTGCATCCCACAGACGTTCCTCTTATCTTCACTGCCGGTATCAGCTTATCACTATCCTCAATTTCGTAAACATTAATTCCTGCACCATCACTTAATGGTTTTGTATTTATTGCATTTCCTGATTGGAATTGTCCACGAGTTTTATAAAACCATGCATTTCTTTCTATCGTATTTAAAAAACCTTTTTCATTGTTGTTATAATAATCCACCATATCCTCTGATTTAAGAGTCACTTCCTGACCATTATGGATATTCAGCGAATAACTTGTATATATATGTTCACTGGTCGTTGTTGTTATTGCTTGTGCCGGACTTACTGCAAGCAATGATATTGAAAAAAACAATAATGCTACAACCACTAATTTGTCTCTTATCCTTTTCATTTCTTATACCTCATTCTATTTTTTCTTTATTTGGATTTCCACCATAATTTTCTACTTTCTCCTTACTTGAACCATTGACTTCAATTTTCTCTTTAGGCATCTTTTGAGATTGATTTACAGTTACTTTTTCCGTAACTTTTTCTTTAACTTTATAGTCTGTTTGTTGTTGCTTTGGAACTACAAATTGTGTTTCCGGAATTTTCTTAATCTTTTCACGTTTTTTCTTATTCCGCTTTTCTGTTTCCTTCTGCTCTGTCATTTTTTCAGTCACTGTTATTTCTGGAGGCATTACACTTGATGTTGTCTCTAATAATGCAGTAGTTATCTCGTTACTAACACTTTCTTCTGTTACTGTTTCAAGAACATTCAACGTTGTCTCTTGTACATATGATTTACTGCTTCCTGATATCATCATTCGTAATACGATAATGAGAATTAATATGGCTAAAATAATTGAAGCAGCAAAGAATATTTTTCTTCGCTGCTCCTTAATAATTTGTAATCCATTCTCTATTCTTCTGCTTTTTTGTTTCGTCATAAATTCTTGAAAGATTTTATAAAAAACAGTATTATTCCTTTTGAAATAATTTCTAGACGAATAAGATACATTATAAGATTTATTTCCCACTTGTATACGTTTTTCTGATATAACTTCAATAGGAATATCACACATGTCAAACAGGCGTTTAGAATCCCTTTTAATAAATGTAAATACTCCTATTCTGCAGTTATCAGGCATTGCATTATGTACTATCGGAATGTCCTTGTATTTAATACCTTCCTTGTCTTTCAATTTATACTGCTTTAAATTATTTTCCAATATAAATTCATCCGAAATTTCAACAAGACAAATATCATCTATCTTTTTGTAGAAAAAGGAAAGTAAAGAAATTGCAAACTGTATACTCAATTTATCATTATCTGACCATATCCCAATTTTAGTAATATCACCTTCTGCAGTATTCTTTGGATTTATTAACTTTAACAGCCTTTCATCTGTATTTTCATCCTTAATAATAATGTCAATGCCTTCAGGATATGTTCCCCGGTAATCTTCCGGTATCAACATCACAATATCGGATTTTCGAAATGCATTATTTAAATGTAAAATTTCTTCTACTTTTTCAACAGCATATACATCTACAACTATCATTTCGCAATCTGCATTAGAAATGTTTACATATTCTTCTTTAATAAATTTTTGTATATCACATTTCCATTTGTCATATCTTTTAACTACTAGACTGCTTTCTTCCAGTATATTTCCCTTTTCTGAAGTTAAATAAATAACCATCTCTGCTCTCCTATTCCCATTCTTTTTGATATTTATACATAAATATCTGTTGCTCTTTCACATACTGAAACAAAGAATATAAACATTAAAACGGATAAGTTTGCCTCATTCTTTACATTCAGAAAGAATGAAACTGCAACTCCAATCATAAAAAACAACATTGTCGATGCCAAATCGCCTTTTATCTGGTACATTATAATGCTTATTATAAGGACTGCTGTCACAAAAATCCCTATGAGCATTAACTCTTTCCGTCCTACTCCAGGAATATATTCTTTTTCTGCCTTGATATATGTAGGATTGTATAATCTTTCATTATCCAACTATAAACACCTCCTCTATTATAGATATCTGATAAAATAATACGATTTTATAATATCTCTTATCGATAAAATCACCACTGAAAATATCATAAATATTATGATATTTTTAATCTGCTTATAAGCAGGCTTTTTATCTTCTTCTCCAATATTCTGCACTAATATTGCTATAATTCTACAAACACCACCAACACCTATGAGAATTCTTAATGCAGTAATTAATTGATTGATTGTCTCCATCTTTTTATCTCCTATTATCTTATAAAGTTTCTGAGCGCAGATGCGGCATATATCTTACTGCTCAATCCACCGCCTTGTTTCATAAACAGATATTCCTGTAAGAGTTTTGGTACTGACAGTGACAAGATTGCAAATGCAATTCCCCATATTGGATGAAGTGTTAACACCAATGCAATAGAAATCTTAATAACACAATTCTAAGTGTACATGTGAATCCCATCTGTAAAAACTTCTTACCGCCTACCTTAAAGGTGCCACCATCAGAATCCATAAGTCCTACTGAAAGAAATGGCATAGCATATCTTAATATCATTAATTCTGCACCATCCATAATTAGTTTTATATACAAAATAAATAGTATGATTGCTAAAACTACAATAAGAATAATCGTAACAACACCCTGTTGTTTCAGCAACGCAGATGTTACAGTACTAATTTCTCCTTTATTTCCTATTGCCTTTAACAGTTGATTTGTCAACGACTTAAATATTTGTACAAGATATGGATACAAACCATAAAATGTAAGTGATATTGCCATAGCTTCAAATAATCCTATCAGTAGTTGGAAAGGATCATGATCTGCATCACCATCATTCTGCAGAATATAGACATTAAATCCCTTACTTAAAAACTTTAAAAGTATGACAGCAATAGCAAACTTCAGAATTACCATATTAATTTTATCAAAATCAATTCCTGTCAGCCCAATATGTGAAACCATATATTCCTGACAATTAAGAACAATATCAAGCAAATCAACCAGCAATTCATCCAGCATATTAAAAGCCTCTTCAACCAAATCAGTTAAAAAACCACTGAGCATACCATTAAATAATTCTTTTACCGCATCTGTTATTTCATCGGTGATACCATTCATTAACCATTGAACCATATGCCTTCACCTTCTTTATTTTGATGTGTAATAACTGAGGATAATCGGAATAACCACTACCGATACCACTGCAATAACAGCAGCAACCACCGTTCCTATAGCTCTTTTTTTCCATACCTTTTGCTCTGTCTCCTCTGCCATTTTCCATCGAACCGAAAAATATATAACGAGTGTGATAGCAATGACTGCTACAAGTCCAAGCAGACCTTTTTGTGTATCTGTAATCAACTGCTTTGTTCCTGTAAAAAGAATTGATTTGCTGATATCTGCTTCTCCTTTTGCAAAAATAATGCTCACATTAGAAATCACCAATGTGAGCATTACCATAATACCTGTTGTTACCTTATTTACTTTTCTTTTTATTTTGTTCATATTAAACCTCCATCTCCTTTTTTTTCTGTTGTTCGGCAATTAAAATGTCAATATGTCTCTGCCATTTTTTCCAAACATTCCATAACTGCATTTTTTCATTATTAGGTCTTGACCTCTTTTCATCTTCCTCCCTTCTCCTCATTCTTATTTTTTTATTGTGCTCCGGGCTTCCCATTCCAAAGAATTCATTAAAAAAGCACTTACTAATATCCGGAGCATACATTATCGCCGGATCATTATTAGATAATACCAGCGTATATGGGCTGCTTATTCTTGCCACTTCATTAGGTTTTAACAGTTTTCTTCCAATCAGATTTTTTGTATCACCTTTATTTCCTCTTGCCATCAGACTTCCTGCCGGTGCATTAGAATTTACGGAATATGATAAACACGTATAGTCATCTAAATCATCTGATATCTTCTTATTTGTTTCTGAATTAGGACTGTGCATATAGTCGGTATAAGATAAATTATCAAATATTATCTGTGCCTTTTCCTTTCCATAAATATCATGAAACTGTGAATAAGACTGTAAAAACAGGATGTGTCGTATTCCCTTGGATCTGTAAAAAGTCGTCTGCATGGAAAGGTTATCAATTTCAGCAAAGTTTCCTATCTCATCATCTATAAAAGTCCATCTTCTTGGCAGCCTTCCACCATATTCATCTGCAATTCTATCCAGCTCATCTGTTGTTATGTCTTGTCCTTTGCCGGAAGACATATATACATGATTATTTTTTTATTTTCTGTAATCAGTTTATCCAGGTCGTAATCACTGCAATTAGTCATGTTATTAATTGCCGGTATTGTAAATAATTTTAATGTCATAACAGCTGACACATAAAATGCTGACCTCGTCTTAAAATGCGCCAGTTTGGTAGCTGACAATAAAATCTTTGACGGATGCTCATCCGGAAGAGACTGAATGTAAAACTCTAAAGGCAATGCGCCTTTATAATCCTGACACATCTCAGTTATGAAATAAAATACATTTGTCATATTCTGATATTCAGGATGATTCATGTTATCATAACATACTGCCATTATTGAAGCTGCCATAATAGCAGACTCTCCACCATTCCACAATTTTTCTGCATTCTTTGGTGGTGGTCCCACCAACTGATTCACAGTAGACCATGTCTGCTCTATAGCCTTCGATACATTTCCTGCTCTTAGATATTTACATATCGGCTCCAAAATATTATCACGATCTGATGCATAAGGGTTTACAAAATTAATTATTATCGGATAATATCCTCTCTTTTTTGCAGTTTCTATCGTGTAATCATAGATTTCCTTTTTCATATCAATCACAAAAATATTCTCTTCACCCAATAATAAACATGCTAGTGTGTTTAATGCTTTTCTTCTCGACTTACCAATGCCGGTATCTCCAATTACCAACACATGCTTATCATCATTAACAATATAAAGTTTTTCTTTATTTGAAGATATTTTTTTCATTCCCAAAACGTATCCAGCCTTGTCCAACTTTAAAGAACCATTCATAAGTTCCTTTCGGTTAATGATCACAGTGTCAAAGTATTTGTTAAAATCATTTTCCGGCATCCATTTTGCTGTACCATGCTGCCCCTGCCCTGCCGGTACCGGGGTACTTATTTGTGGAGTAATCTGTTGCACTTTACTCTTATAGTTATCATTACTCATTGAAATCAGACATATAGATACCAATGTCAATATAACAAAAACAATTAACAGCAAGGCTTCTGTCCCCGGATAGTGAATGATATAATATGCCAACTCCTGTGGCTGCCATATAATTCCTACAATATGATTCTTTAAACTCTGATCCAGCATCACTGTAAGAAACAGACTACAGTAACTGACGATGACAAAAAGAAATATTCCTAAAAATATCTTCCAACCCGTATTTTTTTTCATAAATCACCTGCTTTCTATGGCTGTTCCCAGTCAATTCCTTTTCCTTTTTCAGCCTCTGCCATATAATCTCTTATTGCTGCAGCTGAATGATTTCTTATGTGCGTTTGATGTGGATAGTTATCCTTTGGGTTACTCAATCTTAAGAACGAAGTGAGAAGATATAACAAATCTCCTCTTCTTTGTTCTCCTGCATCTGCAACAACATTTCGATATTTTCCACTTTCTATTTCTTCCTCCTTTTTCATATTCTTTTCAAACTTTTTTAACATAGCTTCTTTTGTGTATTTTTCTCCCGGATAAAAGTTTCTGTTTCTTACAGCCTGATGTCCATCCTTTTTGAACGTAACATATTTATGTCTGTCATCCCATGTTACCTGATATCCCTGAGCATTAAGTATAGATATAAATTCATCCTTTCCTGTTGCAATCTCCAGCGCATCCCGGACATCAAAAAAGGTAGTTTTTCTAATATCAGAAAAATTACCTTTATCTCTGTATTCCTTATGCTGCTCTTTAGAGTTTTCTTTAAATTTCTTAATCATTGCCTCTTTCGTATACTGTTCCGGGGAATCAAACAATTTGTTTCTTACAGACTGATTATTTTTGTTGGTGAACGTCACGTATTTTGACCCATCAAACCACTTTACTTGATATCCCTGCTTACTCATAATGCTAATAAAATCTGCCCTGTTTGTGGCGATTTTCAACGCTTCGTCAACAGATAACTGTGTTTCCATCTTCCATGACTTTCCCTGCTCTTCGGCTTTCTGTTGTGTAATGCTTTTTTTATTTCCTTTTTTCTTTTCTTCAGTAAGTACGGTTAGTCCATATTCTCTACATAATTCATCAGAATATCCTTTCAATTCTTCAAGTTCCCATGTTGCCATTTGCCATTTATAACCTGTTTCCACATTTACTGTATTAATAATATAATGTGTATGAAGTTTTTCTGTATCAGTATGGACAGCATATTGAATTTGAAATCCTTTAAACTTCTCATGCTGCAAAAATCTTTCAGCAATTTCTTTTACCTGTTCTGGATTGGATTCCCCTGGGGCAAAAGACTGTATTAAATGAATTACCATTCTTCCATTTGTCTTTCCCCATGCTTTTTTTGTAAGCATCATCTCATTATAGGTATTGTCATAGTTATTGATATATCTTCCACCCTGCAATCCCGGATAAGTTTTCACTGGTTTATTGATATACTCAATTACTCTTCTCATTTTGCCTTTTGTATTATACTTTATTTCTTTTTCATTCTTGTCCGTGGCCACTTTCACTATCGCCATTATTTATTGCCTCACTTATTTCAAATAACTTTTCATATACCCTGTCCAACACTTCTCTTGTTTCTTCTAAGTTTGGACTTTTAATACTGCCCTGATGACTTAACATTGTAAGCTGATTCAGGTTATTACCAATTTTTGCAACCTGGTGGTTTAATTCAGGAAGCCCTGGGATAATTGCTACATCATATTGAAATACTGCAGAACGTATATATGATGAAATATCTCTTCCTGCGGTATCTGCCTTATGCTTTAGTTCTTTCATTTCCCTATCGCTAAACCGGATTGTCTTTCTAATCTTCCTTGCCATAACACTACTCTCCTAATGCTACTTTATACTTATTCCAATCTTTATACTGTTTCGGTGGCCGTTCATCATCCACCATGTAATCAGATTTGTATTTTTCCATCAGCTCACTTGTAGCATCGTTTCCCCAACAATCATTATCCAGTTGAAAAATAATTTTCTCAATATGATGATGCTTTATGTATTCACCCAATGCTATATCTGATAAGCAACATAGGCATAATATATGATCATTAAGTGCATCATTATGTAGAGATAAATAACTGAAAGAATCTATAGCTCCCTCGAACACTCTAAGAGTTTTGCTGTTCCCCTCTCTGTGGAAAGTATATTTCTTATCACTTCCTGCCGCTTCCCCTTTAAAAGCATTTTCGCTTACTGTTCCTCTCATAGCACAGTGCTTTATTTTTCCCTCATTATCATATCCGACAAAAACACAACTATGATATGTATTCTCATAAAGTAATTTTTCTTTAACAAAAATATCGATTATATTCTTATCGATTTTTCTTGTCTTCATTAGATATGCATACATATGTCCATAATTGCTGTTTCTTTCCGGAATAACAAGTTTCTTTTTGGGATTTGGAGCCTGATTTTTTATTGCAACCTCTCTTATTTCTTCTCCTAAAAGATATGCTACTGCTTTAACCCACGGTATTCCCTCTATCATCATTACCAGTTGAATCGGACCGCCTTTACATCCATCTCCACCCTGCTTTGAATGAATATAAAAGGCATTCCTGATTGGGGAAATGCAAAATCCACCATTTCCGGGTACTCGATAATAGCTGCTTTCTTTTACAAGGTTTAATCCCAGATTATTTGCTACCTCTATAATATCTTTATGATTTGCGACATCAACCTGCTCATCAGTAAATCTCTTTCTCATATATTCACCCCTTTTCTCCTAATTTGTTAATCCTCATTTCCTTTGATTCCATCTGCCTAAAAGAAGTAAAACCAATGCAACTGCTATTCCAATCAAAGGAATAAACGCAACTATAGTGAATGCCTGTCCACCCGTCTGCGGTGCATTGTATGACGGTGCCGGTGGTGTCTTCCTTGTTGTCTCAGATGGTTCAGGAATCATTTCTTCAACATTTATCTCTTCCGAAGTAGTTTCTTCTGAATCCGTTACAACTTGTTGAGTACTTGATTCTTCCAGCCACGTTGTTTCTACAACGGTTGTCTCTTCTGGTATCGGTGCTGTCTCAACAATTACTTCACAGTCACTTTCAATGTTTATGAATGCATATTCTGTCGGATAGCCAAATGTTGTATTTCCTTCATAGTGAACAATTCCATTAACAGTCACTTTCTTTACATATCTTCCATCTGCCGGTGTCCATGTGACAGTGTAATCTTCCCCTGTCTTGATATCTGTTTTATCCTCTGTAATAGTTCCATTATCAATTTCTGTAGTAACCTTGTGATATGGAACATATTTGACTTCAATCAGATGATTGTCTTTAATATCTTCAAATGCATATCTATTCATTTCATCTGAAATCTCTAAAACTTTTCCATCCACTTTTACTTCATTCAAATAATATCCATCATCCGGCTTAAAATTGATTGTTTTGTTTTCGCCATTTTTCAGGTCAAATACTGAATCATTAATCATCCCATTTTCCACAGCTGTGATGATGTTGTAATTAATTTTGATATTCTTATCTGATGAAGTTTCTTCTGTCTGATTGCTTTTAATTGTTGCGATATTTTTTATATCACTGCTTTCTAATTCAGCCTTGGTAACTTTACCTTTGACGGTTATTGTTATAGTCTTTCCATATGGCATTTCCTCCAAAGAAACTGTAAAAGCTCCATTATCTTTTTTGATTTTTGCTGCTTCGTCACTACACTTAACTGTGTCAAGGTCGAATTCCAATCCTTTGGTCTTATCCTTATCTGTAATGATTACATTTGTGGCAACAGCATCTTCAACCGTTTGCTCTGCTGTAATAGTATATATAATCTCATCATCTACATTGTAGATATCCTTATCGCTTTTCTTTGTGATTATTAAATTCGGAATCTTCTTTGTTTCAATCTGAATATCATAGTCTTTTTTAATGTCATCAAATGCATGTGATGTCGGATATCCGGACACTTTATTTCCTGAATACATTTCAACACCATCTATGGTAACTTTTGTTACATAATATCCTGCCTCCGGTGTCCAGCTTACAATCTTGTTTTCTGTATCTTTGATTTTTTCAATGCGTTCTGTAATCAGACCATTGTCGATTTTCGTTGTAATCACATGATATGGCAGCGTTGTAACTTTTACTGTATGATCGGCAGTTATGTTTTCAAATGTAAAACTTTCTTTATCCGATACATCTTTGCCATCCACAGTTACTGTAGAAACATATCTTCCATCTGCCGGTATCCATTTAACGGTTCTGTCTGCTCCGTATGGAATATCTGTTTCAGTTTCTGTAATGGTTCCCTGGTCGATTTCTGTAATAATCGTATATATCGGATCATGGCTGTTTGTTATGACTGTATCATATCCATCTGTCCTAACATCCGTTATATATCCTGTTACATCTTTTTCCTGCCATGTATATATGATTTCTTTACCGTTTTTATATTTGTCCAGGTTTTCAACAGTAAGTTTCCATCTGCCCTCTTTTGTAATGCTGTAATCGTTCATATCGGTTCCATCAGCTAGAAGCGTTACATCAATGCTGTCCGGACGGATACCGTCTGCATCATTCTCATCCTGCCATGCTTTTATGACATTGATGCTGACTTTTTCCGGGATATGTGCATTTGTAATTGTCGTGGTATTTCCACTGGCTGACTGTGTGGAAGTATATCCTGTAACCGGCTTTTCTACCCACGTATATTTAATTTCTTTACCACCTTTATACTTGTCCAGACTGCTGACTGCAGCTTCCCAGTTGTTTTCATCTGACAAGATATATTTACCGGCATTGTTTCCGTCTGCATTGAGTGCAATTTCTATCGTTTTTGGTCTTAATCCATCCTGATTGTCACAATCTTCCCATTTTTTTACACATTTTAATGAAACTTTTTCAACTTCATGTGTATTGGTTAGTACTGTTGTATAACCGGATATATTCTGTGAGACTTTATAACCATCAGTAACATTCTTTTCTGTCCATGTATATTTAACTTCCTTACCTTCTTTAAATTTAAAGCCGGTATATTCTGCTCTCCAGTTATTATTTTTATTTAAAGTAAATGTTCTTACATCCTCTCCGTCTGCCTGGAGTGTAATATCTATCTGCTCTGGTCTTAATCCATCCTGATTATTATTGTCTTCCCATGCTTTTATGCCGGTAACTGTTACCGTTTCAGGATTGTATTTATTAGTGATTGTTGTAGTTGTTCCATTTACTTTTATGCCGGATTCGTACCCTTCAGGAACCGTTACTTCTCTCCATGAATAAACAATTTTATTACCACCGGATTTCTCATCAAGGTCATTAATGGATGCCGTCCAGTTGTTTTGCTCATTCAGGGTAACTTTTCTTCCTGTTTCTTCACAATTGGCAAGCAGTTCCGTTTCAATACTCTCCGGTCTTTTTCCATCCCGGTTATTGCCATCCTCCCAGACTTTAACAACCGTTGCAGCCGTTTTCCCTGGGGTATGTGTATTTGTAATTGTCGTTGTATTTCCGCTGCTTGTCTGTGTAGACGTGTATCCTTCCGGAACAACTTCTTCCCAGCGGTACTTATATGTATATAATGGTCCGCCTGGTACACTGTTGATAGGATTTCTCACCCTGACTGTCTCACTCCAGTTATCAGCAGATAAGGTAACTGTCTTTAAATCCAATGAGCTTAGTTTTGTGCTTCCCATATATGTATCTAAAACAAGTTTTACGTTGATGCTGTCCGGACGGATGCCGTCTGCATCATTTCCATCCTGCCATGCTTTTGTAACGGTCAGTGGAATATCATAATTAATTTTAACTTTCTTTTCCACTTCCTGCTTGATGCTGTTTGTTATGGTAGAGGCTTTGTTAAGGGCTTCAATTACCTGATTTGTATTGTTTACTGCTTTCGTTTTGATTTCTAATCTCAGCGTTTCGCCATCATAAAATGATGTTTTATTAATAGTATTGCTGTTTAGATTATATGTGACTGTATGACTTGCATTATCATACTTCAGCGTTCCGTATTCCGATGTGACATCCTTATCGTTATGATAAAATTTTGCTGACTGATACTCTGCATTTGCCGGTAACGTGTCTGCAAATGACATATTTGTATAACATGAAAATATGTCCGCATTCCATGTATGAACTTTCTGGGATACATTCCATGTGATTGTCTGTCCGTTATCATAAATTTTTTCTTTGCCATCAGTCAGATTGTCCGCTGTTTTTGCCGGTGTTGGAAGATTACGGTCATCAAACGGTGAATAAAACATCATCTCTGTTGCACAGTATGTTGAGGTAAATGTCTGGACAATCTTATCGGCATCCTGATCTATGGTTACAATGGCTCCTGTTATCGTATAACTGTCACTTCCTGATGTTACGGAGTTTTTCGGGGCTGACAGTTTTAAATATCCCAAATCTGTAACCAGCCTACAGGAATCAAACTGATAGATTTCCCCGGTATATCCTGATACTCCCTGCCATGCTTCATTTTTTATGTTTTTATATACATGTCCGTTCCAGGACAAATCGTAATAAGCATCGATGTCGGCTAATGTCTGATACACCGGAACAGATGTGATTTTTTCTCCGGAATCATGATATTGAAAAGATGTTGACAAGGTTACATCTTCCGGCATCCAGCGCTGTCCGTTTCTACAGATGCCGACGGAAATACCATTTTTGTATACTCCAAGAAATGAAATATATCCATCCTCTCCACCACCTGGTGTCCATAAACCATCCTCATCTGTATAAGTCTGATTTCCTACAACTAAATCTGTTACAGTAACCTCTGCATCCACCTGCCTTCCGTTTACTGTCATTACGTCCGTAAAGTTTAATGTAAGGCTGTTTTGTTTCCGGAATCCGGTTGTGCCGGTGCTTGGGAATGCAAATTCATAACCGGCATCGTCATGGAATACTTTTCCACCGGTTGTATTCCATTTGTAAGATACATTGTCCTTCGTCATCCGCATTTTTTTTGCATTTAAAATAGCAGTTAAATTCGAATCGGGGATTGTGTGTACAGTTGCTGCTCTTATTTCTGATGTTACGGTTAGTAATCCTAATAAGCCCATAAACACAATACATAAAAACAAACTAATTATTTTTTTCTTCATTGCTTCACCTTTTTCACTTTATTTTTGTATAAAAAAATAAGACCGCATGATACAGTCTTACTCATCTATTGGTTACTATTATTTTTCATTTTATTCTGTTGAATACTATTTATTCAAATGTTATAATGCTTATTGGTGTTGCCATAACGGTAGGCGGTTAGCCCTCAAACGAGAGGGCAACATTGCTCTCTTAGTACATACGAAAGAGGGTGATGCCGATGGATACATATGAGACATTAATGATAATGTTAACATTTATATCTATTATCATTGCTGTATATAACAGCACAAGAAAATAACCGCCCACAGCCTAAATTGGACGGTTATCAAAAATAACTAAACAAGCGGGCTAACCGTCTATCGGCAACACCTCTTTTATATGGTTATATTAGCATTTTCTTACCGTTATGTCAAACACCATGCATTCAATCTTCTTTATGCTTTTTCGTGATATATAACATTCCTCAGATTTATGCATTTCTCTCTAGTCTACTACGAGTTACAAAATTGAATTAGAATAGCCGGTGCCATACAACTATTCCCGGACACAATGCACGACCAGTCTGCTTCTGCCATATGTACACGTGGACAAGGTCAATATCTGATTTACATTATTTATACTATCCTGCCCACCGTCTACAATTGACTTTTCTGTAATGCCCTGTATCCAGTCTGCATATTCATCTTTGTGGAAATCTATTTTATAAGCATCGGAAGAACTTGAAACTTCCATGACACTTATAATCCGATATGTCTGTTCCTTTTCCATATCTTTTACATAAAGATGAACATACTTATGTTTATCGCAATATGTTTGTTTTTCATATTGCATTAAAGATGAAAACATGATATCTGTATATCTCCCCATGTTATGACCATATATAACAAGATTTTTGCTTTTAAATGGCTTTTTATAAAGTCTCTGGTCAATAAAAAGCGTCCCATATTTGGAATACTTTTTATGAATATCATGGGATAAATAAAAATCATAATCCTGTGTTCGTACAACCGGATAATCGATTACTGTTCCTGGAATCTCTATCCATGCTACAATATCAGGATTTATTTTATACAGCTTATCCCAGTTAATATTTTTTTCATTATTCCCTGCAGCTTTATTTTTATCAGATACGCACTGCTCTTTAATTTCATCATATACCTTTTTCGCATCGTACATTTTTTTATAATCTTTGTATATGACAGAGCCGGCTGCAATAAATAATAAGATAAATATTATTAGGACAATATCATAAATTTTCATCTTTAATTTCATAAACTTTCCTTTCCTTATTTACTAAAGAATGTTTTTGTGAAATAAAAACCTGTAGTGCGGACTGCATTCCTATCTGCACCCTTCACTACATATTCAATACGTACATAATAATTCTTGTAATATTTGAAGGATTTCTTTTTATAATTCTTAAGCACTACTTTTGTACCGGGTTTTGCACTTTTAACCTTCTTATATCCTTTATTCTGCTTATTGGATAAGTAGATGATATATTTCTTTACGCCTTTGATTTTTGGCAGTTTATACGATGCATAAAGTTTCTTTTTCCCTTCCATTTTCACATTACTGCCTGAATAACTCGCAAAACCAATGGTTTCAGACCAATCAGTTAATGGTGTGCCGTCATTATCAATAGTACGGTAACGTACCATACCTGCCTTATTTTTCTTTAAATTAAAATTTGCAAAAAATAAGCTTTTTTGTGTTTTAAGGACATTCTTCTGATAGTCTAAAACCTGAACCTCTTTCCACTCTCCATCACTTGGTAAAGACACACCAAGGCTTTTTGAATCCCGACTTAACGTCAGTGTAAACTCCTTATCCACTGCGCTGACCTTTTGAGATGAAACCATCGGAATTAAAGCCACCATGACGGCGCATATAAGCACCGTCATTATTAATCTTTTCCATAAGTATTTATCTTTCATATGCTTACTCCTCACTTTTAACCTTTCCTGCTTTTTTTCTTCCTAAAAGAAGCAATAACAACCCGATTCCTATCACAACTATGGTAATAATTGCAGTTATTCCGATTGCCTGTCCACCCGTTTGTGGTGCATTATATGACGGAGCCGGTGTTGTCTTCGGATTTGAAGTTGTCGTTTCAGGTGGTTCAGTAGTCGTTTCCGGCTCCGGTGTTGTCGTAGTTATTTCAGGTGGCTCGGTGGTCGTTTCCGGCTCTTCTACAGTAACTTTGTTATCATCCGCATCTTCCGGAGTATTATCCGAAGATGCTGCAGCCGTATTTTTATATTCTCCAGCCTTTTCAAAGATGACGTCATAGGTAACTGTAATTACATCTTTATCTGTCACATTCATTCCTGTAACT